>JALZBN010000064.1 GCA_030947365.1 Actinomycetota bacterium | reverse complement strand
TGCAGTATCGCCACGACATCGCCGCTCTAGCCCAACAGGAGGATCGCAAGTGAAGGTCGGCGTGCGCAAGGTCGGTGTGCTCATGGGCTCACCTCGCGACAAGGACAAGATGGCTCCGGCTGTCGAGATGCTCACCCAGTTCGGGCTGGAGCCCGACGAACGGGTGCTCTCCGCGCATCGCACGCCCGACGCGGTCTCCCAGTTCGCGCGCTCGGCGCGCGACGACGGATACGTGGCCATCATCTGCGGCGCGGGTATGGCCGCCCATCTCGCCGGTGTCGTCGCCGCCCACACGACGTTGCCGGTTGTCGGGGTTCCGCTTAGCGGCGGCGCGCTCAATGGCGCCGACGCGCTGCACGCGACGGTACAGATGCCGCGTGGCGTGCCGGTGGCAACCGTCGCCATCGACGGCGCGGCCAACGCCGCCATTTTGGTGGCCGAGATGCTGGCCATCTCCGACGAGGCCATGGCCAAACGCCTCGACGACTTCCGGGCAGGCTTCAACTCGTGATCCCCCGCTACTCGCTACCCGAGATGGCCGCGCTGTGGACCGACGAAGCGCGCTTCGCGACGTGGCTCGATGTCGAGGTGCTCGCCACCGAAGCGTGGGCCAGCCTCAGCGTGGTTCCGGAGGACGACGCCAAGGCCGTGCGCGAGAGGGCACCCGTCACCGATGCCGCGTTCGTGCAGGCCGTAGCCGAGCGCGAAGAAGTCACCGACCACGACGTGGCCGCGTTCGTCGATGTGGTGCAGGCGGCGATCGGCGCGCCGGCCGGGAACTGGGTGCACTACGGCCTGACGTCGAGCGACGTCGTCGACACCGCGCTCTGCGCCACGCTCACCAGAGCGGCCGACGTGTTGCTAGGCGCCAGCGGGAAGCTTGTCTCGGTGCTCAAGCGACGCGCCCTCGAGTTTCGCGACACCCCGATGGCCGGCCGAACCCACGGCATGCACGCCGAGCCCACGACGTTCGGCGTGAAGCTGGCCCACTGGTGCCTTCAGGCCGAACGAGACCGCATCCGGCTCGAACGGGCCCGCGACGCCATCGCGGTCGGAAAGCTCTCCGGCGCCGTCGGCACCTACTCCAACATCGAGCCCGTTGTGGAGCGCCACGTGTGTGCGGCCTTGGGGTTGCGTCCGGTGCCCGCCACCCAGGTGATCAGCCGTGACCGCCACGCCGAGTACCTCTACGCGTGCGCTGCGGTTGGGGCTTCCATCGAGCAGTTTGCCACTGAGATCCGCCATTTGCAGCGCACGGAGGTGGGAGAAGCGGAGGAGCCCTTCCGCGCCGGCCAGAAGGGCAGTTCCGCCATGCCCCACAAGCGCAACCCGATCACCTGCGAGCGCCTCGCCGGGCTGGCTCGGGTCCTGCGAGGCAACCTGGGTGCCGGTCTCGAAGATGTCGCGTTGTGGCACGAGCGTGACATCTCCCACTCCTCGGTCGAGCGGGTCGTGCTTCCCGACTCGTCGTTGCTGGCCCATTACGTCCTCGTCAAGATGGCCCGGGTCATCGACGGGTTGGTGGTGCACCCACAGCGAATGCTCGACAACCTCGACCGCTCGCTGGGCCTCGTCTTCAGTCAACCGGTGTTGTTGACCCTCGTCTCCTCCGGGCTCACCCGTGATCAGGCCTACCGCATCGTGCAAGACGCGGCCTCAACCGCGTGGGCCGACCGACGACCGTTTCGCTCTGTGCTCGAGGACGACGCACGAGTAACGCTCGACGACAAAGAGCTCGACGAGGCGTTTAGTCTCCAACGCTCACTACGCAACACCGGCGCGATTTTCGATGTCCTAGAAGGATCTGGCTTGGAAGGGGTTCAGTCTTGACGACGGTTTCACCGATCTATTCGGGCAAGGTCCGCGACATCTACGACGCCGGCGACGACCGCCTCCTCATGGTGGCGTCCGACCGCATCTCCGCCTTCGACGTGGTTATGGCCGAGCCTGTTCCCGAGAAGGGCAAGGTTCTCACCCGTCTGAGCGCCTTCTGGTTCGCCAAGGTGGCCGACTTGATCCCGAGTCATCTGATCTCCACCGACCCGGCCCAATTCGGCGAGCTCGCAGAGGCATTGCCCGATATCGACGGACGGGCGATGCTCGTCCGGCGCGCCGAGATGCTGCCGGTGGAATGCATCGTTCGGGGGTGGCTTTCCGGTTCGGGCTGGAAGGACTACCAGCGCACCGGCGCGGTGAGCGGCGTGACCCTGCCCGAGGGGCTGCGCCAGTCCGAACGGCTCCCTGAGCCGATCTTCACGCCATCCACCAAGGCCACCGACGGCCACGACGAGAACATCACCTTCGACGAGGCCGCCGCCCTCGTCGGCGACGACGTAATGCGGGAAGCGGCCGCGGTTTCGATCGCCCTCTACCAGCGCGCTGCCGAATTGGCGGCAACGAAAGGGTTGATCATCGCCGACACCAAATTCGAGCTCGGATTTCTCGACGGCCGGCTCGCGCTCTGCGACGAGGCCCTCACTCCTGATTCGTCACGGTTCTGGGAAGCGGACGCGGTCGAACCGGGCAAGACACCGCCGTCGTTCGATAAGCAGCCCGTGCGCGACTGGCTCGAACAGTCCGGTTGGGACAAAAGCCCACCCCCTCCGACGCTGCCTGACGAAGTCATCGAGGCGACTCGAGATCGCTATGTAGCGGCCTACGAGCGCCTTACCGGGAGCCGATATCAATGAACTTTCCTGTGCTCGTCGAGGTACGACTTCGGCCCGACGTGGCCGACCCGCAGGGGGCGACGGTCGAGCGTGCCCTCCCGGCCCTGGGTTTCTCCGGGGTCAGCGGCGTGCGCGTCGGCAAGGCGATTCGCTTCAGTGTCGACGCACCCGACGAGGGCACGGCGCGGTCGCGCGTCGACGACCTGTGCAGGCAGTTCCTCACCAATCCGGTGATCGAAGACGTCGAGGTCACGATCGGATGACCACTGTCGGTGTCGTCGTGTTTCCAGGTTCCAACTGCGAGCACGACGTCGTGGAGGCAGTCTCAGCGCTTGGCGGCGCGGCCGAGCTGCTCTGGCACGGCGACAGCCAGCTCGGGTCGGTCGACGCCATCGTCTTACCGGGTGGTTTTGCCCACGGTGATTACCTACGACCAGGCGCCATCGCCCGGTTCAGCCCGATCATGGGCGCGGTGGCGAAATTTGCCGATGACGGCGGCCCGGTCTTGGGTATCTGCAACGGATTTCAAGTACTAACCGAAGCAGGCCTGTTACCGGGTGCCCTACAGAAGAACAAAGGTCTGCGATTTCTGTGTGCCCAGGCACGGCTCAGGATCGAGACAGAGCGCTCGTGCGTGACTGCTGGAACGACGGTGGGACGAGTGCTCGACCTTCCCATCAACCACTTCGAGGGGAATTACACGTGCAGCGAGCACGTGCTCGCTGAATTGCGTGACGAAGATCGCGTCGTGCTCCGCTATGTCGACAACCCCAACGGGTCGACTGACGACATCGCCGGTGTCTGCTCGTCGGCGCGCAACGTGGTGGGGCTTATGCCCCATCCCGAGCGGGCCTGCGACTCCCTAGGGGCGTCGCAGGACGGAAGAGTGCTGTTGCAGTCGTTTCTTTCAGTCGCCCCGGCGAATGCCGGCGGTGCGCAGCACTGAGGGGTCGACTCGCGCTTCGCGCCAAGCCGCGTAGGTGATTCCCTTGCGCTTTCCGTAGGGGGCGGCGGCCTCAACAAAGGCAGCTTCGAGTTCTTGGAGGTTGACGGCATTGTCGCCGGCAGCGAGTTCGGCCTGAAGGTCCATTCGTTCCTGAACCAGTTGGAGGCGGCCGAGGGGATCGGCGTTGACGAGCTTGTCCTCGATTGCTCTGAGGCGCCTCTCTATCGCCTCGGTTGTGCGCTTCCGGCCTCGCTTGGGCTTGTGTGCTTCTAGTGCTTCGAGGTAACGGCGAACGGCTCTTCCCTGTTCGCGGCCCTCAGCGAGCGCAGCCTTATGGCTGACGGACATAGGTGATCTTGCACGCTTCGATTTGGCTGGCATTTAGAGATTCTGGTCGCCGAGAGCCAGAAATTCAAATCGGGTACGGTTGCGCCGTGGCTAGCGACACGGCGCAACCTGAGGGAGATAGTGACCCAGGTCTGCACAGGGCCCTTGGGCTCACCGACGAGGAGGCGGCGTCGATTGGCGCAATTCTCGGTCGAGCCCCGAATCCTCTCGAACTGGCGATGTATTCCGTCATGTGGTCGGAGCACTGCTCCTACAAGTCGACCCGGGTGCACCTCGCCCGCCTGCCTACGAAGGCCCCCTGGGTTCTCGTCGGGCCGGGCGAGAACGCCGGGGTCGTTGATGCGGGCAACGGCATCGCCGTCGCGCTGCGGATCGAGAGCCACAACCACCCGTCGGCGATCGAGCCGTATCAAGGCGCGGCGACAGGAGTGGGTGGCATCCTTCGCGACATCTTCACAATGGGTGCCCGGCCCATAGCGGTCCTCGACTCCCTGCACTTCGGCCCCCTCGACGGTGCCCACGGCCGCTGGTTGCTCGAGGGTGTCATCAATGGGATCTCGGGATATGGAAATGCCGTTGGCGTGCCGACAGTCGGCGGCGAGTTGGCTTTCGATCCCGGTTTTGCCGAGAACCCGCTCGTGAACGTGATGTGCGTCGGCGTGATGCCCCAAGACCGGCTGGTCTTCGCCAGCGCGTCCGAGCCGGGCGACGTGGCGGTGTTGCTCGGCTCGACGACGGGCAGGGACGGCATCGGCGGTGTGAGCATCTTGGCCTCGGCCGGCTTCGATCACGACGGCGAGGGTTCGGCGGCAAAGCGGCCGAGCGTTCAAGTCGGCGACCCGTTTGAGGAGAAGCGGTTGATCGAGGCGTGCTTAGCGCTCTACGACGCCGGGCTCGTGGCCGGGATACAAGACCTCGGCGGGGCCGGCCTCACGTGTGCAACGAGTGAGACGGCTTCCAGGGGTGGCACGGGCATGGACGTCGACCTCAACGCCGTGCCGCTGCGGCAGGCAGAGATGACCCCGGCGGAGATCATGACGAGCGAGTCACAGGAGCGCATGCTTGCCATCGTGCGGCCGTCCGATCTTGATGCCGTGATGGCGATCTGTCGACGGTGGGAGGTGCGCTCCACGGTTGTGGGGCACGTCACCGCCACCGGGCGCCTCCGGATTCTCGACGGTTTTGATGGTGAGGTTCTCGCCGACGTTCCGGCCGCCTCACTGCACGAGGACGCGCCGGTCTACAACCGGCCCATGCGAAGGCCCGTCGAGCTCGACGAACTGGCTCTCGCCACCCCCGATGGCTTGCCGATCCCTACCATCGACGACGGTGGTGAGCAGGTTCTGTCGATGTTGGGTGACAGGTCGTGGGTTTGGAGCCAGTACGACCACCAGCTGTTTCTCAACACCGTGCGCGGTCCCGGTGACGACGCCGCCGTGCTGCGACTGAAGGCGCCAGGGCTCGTCACTCAAAGTGGGCTCGCGCTCACGACCGACAGCAACACCAGGTGGTGCAGCCTGGATCCGCGCCGGGGAACGGTACTTGTCGTCGCCGAGGCCACGCTGAACCTGGCCTGTCAGGGCGCTCGGCCACTGGCGGTCGTGAACTGCCTCAACTTTGGGAATCCTGAGCATCCCGAGGTGATGTGGCAGCTGTCGGAGGCCATCGACGGGATGTCGGAGGCCTGCGTCGGTCTCGGCGTGCCCGTCGTGGGCGGCAACGTCAGCCTCTACAACGAGTCCGACGGGCGCGACATCCGTCCGACCCCGGTCATCGGGATGGTCGGGTTGATCGAGTCGCTCGACCGCCGCCCGCCGGGTGCCGGTCTCGTTGAGGGGGCCAAACTCGTACTGCTCGGTGAGCTTGCTCCCGGGGGACTTGGCGGCTCTCGGTGGGCCGCCGACGTGCACGACGAGCGCGGCGGTCGGTTGCCCGACCTCGACTTCTCTCGCCACTTGGCTGTCTGCGAACTGGTGCGCCACCTGGTCTGCGACGCACTCGTGGTTGGCATCCATGACGTCAGCGACGGTGGGATCGCCTTGGCCTTGTCCGAGATGGCCGTGCGCTCGGGCGTCGGCTTTCGTGCCGTGGAGATGGAGCACAGGGCGTTGTTCTCGGAGAGCCCGTCGCGTGTCGTCGCGTGCGTTCTCGACAAGAACGTGGCCCAGGTCGTCGCCCGTGCCGGAGCGGCCGGTGTGCCGGCAACCGGGCTGGGCGAGGCGGGAGGAGACGTGCTGGAGGTGGCCGGGCGGTTTCGGCTCACCCTCTCCGACGGGGTGCAGCAGTGGCGAGATGCGTTGCCCGATGCGGTAACGGGTGCTACCGCTGCCGCTGTGGGAAAATGAGTCCCGTGGGGACGCAGGCGGCCGTCGAAGATGACCATCCCAAGGAGGCCTGTGGTGTCTTTGGGGTCTACGGGCCGGGCCAACCTGTCGCCTATCTGACCAGCCAGGGGCTCCGGGCGCTCCAGCATCGGGGCCAGGAGTCGGCCGGGATGGCCGTGAGCGACGGCGACAGCATCACCGTGGTCAAGGAAATGGGCCTCGTCACCAACGTGTTCGACGAGCGCAATCTGGCCGCCCTGCAGGGCCATTTGGCTATCGGCCACTGCCGCTACTCCACGACGGGCACGAGCACGTGGGAGAACGCGCAACCGATCTTTCGGCGTGGCGTGGGCGATGCCGAGTTCGCCCTGGGCCACAACGGAAACCTCGTCAACACCAAGGAGTTGGCCCAGCTCACCGGCGTGCTCCCCGGGATGGGCGGAAGCGACAGCGAGGTCGTGGCCGAACTCCTCCAGGAAGAGATCGTGGCC
>JALZBN010000313.1 GCA_030947365.1 Actinomycetota bacterium | reverse complement strand
CCCCCGTTTCGTCGTGATGCCCGACGGTGAGCGCTTCGTGGCCACCGAGCAGGTCATCGCGTCGCACCTCGAGGCGCTGTTTCCGGGGATGGAGATCGAGACCCACCATCCGTTTCGGGTCACCCGCAACGCCGACCTCGCGTTGGAAGAAGAGGAAACCGACGACCTGCTGGCCGCGGTCGAACTCGAGCTTCGCCGGCGCCGCTTCGGGCGCGCCGTGCGCCTTGAGGTCGACAGCCGCATGCCCAGCGAGAGCCGCAACCTCCTCATGCGCGAGCTTGAGCTTGAGCCGGGCGACGTCTACGAGGTGGAAGGGCCCCTCGAGCTCGGCGGCCTCTGGTCGGTATACGAGCTCGACCGACCCGAGCTGAAGGACGACGTGTGGGTCGGTGTCACCCAGCCCCGTTTGGTCGACCCCGACGGTGACCCCGTCGACCTCTTTGCCGTGCTGCGCGACAAAGAGATGCTGGTCCACCATCCCTACGAGTCGTTCGCCACCTCGGTGGAGGCCTTCATCGAGCAGGCGGCTGCCGACCCCCACGTGCTGGCCATCAAGCAGACGCTCTACCGCACGTCGGGCGACAGCGCCATCGTCAAGGCCCTGATCCGCGCCGCCGAGGCCGGCAAGCAGGTCGCCGCGCTGGTGGAACTGAAGGCCCGCTTCGACGAGAAGGCCAACATCGCGTGGGCCCGGGCGCTTGAGCAGGCGGGGGTGCACGTGGTCTACGGGCTCATGGGTCTCAAGACCCACACCAAGACCGCCCTCGTCGTGCGCGAGGAACCCGACGGCATCCGGCGCTACTGCCACGTCGGCACCGGCAACTACAACGCCAAGACGGCCCGCATCTACGAGGACATCGGGTTGCTGTCGGCCGATCCCGAGCTCGGCGCGGATCTCACCGACCTGTTCAACTACCTCACCGGCTACAGCCGCCAGTCGCATTACCGCAAGATGCTGGTGGCCCCGGTTTCATTGCGACCTGGCATTGTCGAGCTCATCCGGGCCGAACGTGATGCCGGTGACAATGGCCGCATCGTCATGAAGATGAACAGTCTCGTTGACGCGGCCATCATCGACGAGCTCTACGAGGCGTCGCAGGCCGGCGCGCGGATCGATCTCATCGTGCGAGGAATCTGCTGCCTACGTCCGCAGGTGCCGGGCCTGTCGGAGCGGATCAGCGTGCGCTCGATGGTCGGCCGGTTCCTTGAGCACTCGCGGATCTTCGCCTTCGGCGTTGGCGAGCGCAGGCGCTACTTCATCGGCTCGGCCGACCTGATGCCGCGCAATCTCGACCGGCGCGTCGAAGCGGTCGTGCCGGTCGACGACGACGAGCTGCAAGCGCGCCTGCAGGAGGTGCTCGACCTGTCCCGCGCCGACGACCTCTTGAGCTGGGAGCTGCGGCCCGACGGCTCGTGGCGAAAGGTCCCGCCTGAGCGCGGCATCAATGTGCAGATCCGCCTCCAGGAACTGGCCCGGGAGCGGGCGCGGCGGCGGCGCGACGCCGATGTCATGCCGCGAAGCTGACGGCGACCTCATGGCCGGCGCGAACATCGAACGGGAGGTGAAGCTCGGCGCGTGGGCCGGCTTCAGCCTCCCCGACCTCAACGACGTCGCCGAGGGGATCACCGCCGAGGCTCGCGCCGAGCGCGCCCTCCGCGCCGTCTATCACGACACCGCCGACCTTCGACTTGCCCGCTGGGGCGTGACGCTGCGACACCGGTCGGGCGAAGGCAGCGGCTGGACGGTGAAGCTTCCCGAGGGGGAGGAGGGTCCAGCGCTTGTGCGCAGAGAGGTGAACCACGACGGCGCGCCGGCACGGGTGCCCGCAGCCGCAGCCGACCTCGTGCGCGCCTACGTGCGCAACGCCCCCCTCGTGCCAGTGGCGCAGATGCGCACCCGGCGCCGGGCGGTCGAGCTGCGCGATGTCGAAGGTCAGCCCGTGGCCGAGGTCGTCGACGACGAGGTCTCCGTGCTGCACGGTGGTCGGGTGGCGGCGCGCTTTCGTGAGGTCGAGGTGGAAGTCACGCCGCGCGCGAGCCCCGAACTGCTCGATGCAATCATTCGGAGCCTTCGTGACGCGGGCGCCGGTGAGCCCGACCCGACACCGAAGTTGGTACGAGCCCTCGGTGCCCGCGCCCTCGGACCCCCCGAGCTCGCGCCAGTCACGCTCGGCGACGAGTCGTCGATGGCCGAGGTCGTGCGCGCCGCCATCGTCAATTCCACCACCCGCATCCTTCGCCACGATCCCGGGATCCGCATCGGCGACGATCCCGAAGACGTGCATCAGGCCAGGGTCGGCACGCGCCGGCTCCGGTCCGACCTCCGCACCTTCGCGCCCGTCCTCGTCGAGGAATGGCCCCAGCC
>JALZBN010000312.1 GCA_030947365.1 Actinomycetota bacterium | reverse complement strand
GTCGTCGCCGGATCGGAGATCAACGACGACCCGTACCGGCCGGTGTCGTCCTACGCCCGTGCGCTCGTCGCCGACAACGGCGACGACACCCCGATCGGGTGGGTCCACCGCGACGGCCGATTCGGCGAGAAGCTGGCCACGCCTGACACTTCGATCGCCGACCTCATCGGTGAAGTCGACCCGATCAAGGTGGCCGAAGGCCGCTACCTGTCCGACGAGCTCACCCTGCACTACGGGTTGGTGCCGCGCAGCAACCGCGGCATCTTCGCGGTGAACGAGTTGCCCGACTTGGCCGAGCGCATCCAGGTCGGCCTCTTGAACGTCCTCGAGGAACGCGACATCCAGATCCGGGGCCACAAGGTGCGCCTTCCGCTCGACATCTTGTTGGTGGCGTCGGCCAACCCCGAGGACTACACAAATCGGGGCCGTATCATCACGCCGTTGAAGGACAGGTTTGGTGCTCAGGTGCGCACCCACTACCCGCTCGATGTCGCGACCGAGTTGGTGATCGTCCGCCAAGAGGCTCGGCTTCAGCCCACGGCCACGGGCAATGGCGACCTGCGGGTGCAAGTGCCCGACCACATGGCCGAGATAGTGGCGACGATCACCCACGAGGCCCGCCGCAGCCCACAGGTGAACCAGCGCTCCGGTGTGTCGGTGCGCCTGTCGATTGCCAACTACGAGACGATGGTCGCCAACGCGACCCGGCGCGCCCTGCGGCTGGGTGAGCGTGACGCCGTTCCGAGGATCAGCGACCTCGACTCTCTCGCGTCATCAACCGCCGGCAAGGTCGAGATCGAGGCCTTCGAGGAGGGCCGCGCCGACTCTGTGGTCGACCGCCTGGTGAAAGCGGCGGTCCTTTCGGTGTTCCGTGACCGGTGTCCAATCGAGCGGCTCGGCACCGTTGTCGGCGACTTCGAGGAGGGGGTCGTGGCCCAGGTGGGCGACGGCGTGCCGTCGGCCGTCTATGTCGACCTGCTCGCACGAGTGCCGTCCCTGGGCCAAGCCGTCGCCCCGTTGGTCACGGGCGAGACGCCAGCGGAGCTGGCCAGCGCCGTCGAGCTGGTGTTGGAGGGACTGCACCTTTCTCGACGGTTGAACAAGGACACCGTGGCCTCAACGGCTGGGAGCGGGGGCACAGCGCCAGGGGCCACCTACCGGGGACGTTGAGGCCTATGCCGGCGGCGTTCCGCTATTCGCGCTGGGACGGGACGCAGACGGGGTTCGATCTCGACGCCGACGACGTGCTCTCCGAGCTGTCCGACGACGTCTTGTACCACGGCGATGTCGACGCTGCCTTGCGGCGCCTGCTCCAAGGGGGACTCAGCGATCGTGACGGCCGCCACGTCGAGGGTCTGCGCGAACTGGTGGAGCGGCTCCGCCAGCGAAGGCGCGAGGAGCTCGAGCGTCATCACCTGGGCGGGCTCCACGAGGACATCGCCAGCGAACTGCGGGAGATCCTCGACGAGGAGCGCTCGACACTCGATGCAGGGGCCGACTACGACCCCGAGTCCGCCCCAGACCTCGAACGCCGCCGCATGGAGCTCGACCTGCTGCCACCTGACCTCGCCGGCCAAGTGCGGGAGCTGACGAACTACGAGTTCTTCTCCAAAGAGGCCGGCAGACGCTTCGAACAACTGCTCGACAGCATCCGCGAACAGCTGGTGACGGCCCAGTTCAACCAGATGGCCGGCGCGCTTTCCAACATGAGCCCTGAGCAGCGGGCTCGGATGGCCGCCATGCTTGCCGGTTTGAACCGGATGCTCGATCAGCGCGAGCAAGGGGAAGAGCCCGACTTTGCCGGCTTCATGGCCGAGTTCGGTGATTTCTTCCCGGGCAACCCGCAGAATCTCGACGAGCTTCTCGAACAAGTCGCCGCCCAGCTCGCCGCCCAGCAGGCCCTGCTCAATTCGATGACTCCCGAGCAGCGCGCCGAGCTGGAGGGCCTGGCCGCTGAGCTGTTCGGAGACCTGGAGATGCAATGGCAGGCCGATCAGCTCGGTCGCCGCCTCCAGTCGATGTTTCCGGGCGCGGGGTGGGGGCGGGGCTATGACATGCGGGGCTCCGATCCGCTCGGGCTTCCCGAAGCGGCCCAGTTAATGGACCGGCTCGGACGGATGGACCAGCTCGAGCAGCTTCTGGGCTCGGCGCAGGCGCCCGGCGCGCTCGCCGAGGTCGATGCAGACACGGCAAGTGACCTGTTGGGGACGGAGGGGGCAGAGGCGCTCGAGCGGCTGGCGGAGCTGACCCGGCTGTTGAAAGAAGCGGGCCTGATCGACACCCGTGAGGGCCGCCTCGAGCTCACCCCCGGCGGCCTGCGGGCGTTGGGCCAGAAGGCGTTGCGCGACCTGTTCAGTCGGCTGGCCAAAGACCGCCTTGG
>JALZBN010000311.1 GCA_030947365.1 Actinomycetota bacterium | reverse complement strand
CCTCCACATGGACCCTTCACGTGGACCCTTCACGTGGACCCTTCACATGGAACGATGTGCGCCATGGCCGGACACCGCACGTGGGCCGAGCGCGACACCGCTGTCGTGTGGCACGGCTTCACCCAGATGGCGACCTATGCCGACGGCGCGCCCGTGATCGTCGACCGGGCCGAAGGGCACGAGCTCATCGACGTGAACGGAACGCGCTATCTCGATGCCATCTCGTCGCTGTGGGTGAACACCCTCGGCCACCACGTGCCCGAGCTGGACGCGGCGGTGCGTGATCAGCTCGACCGGGTGGCGCACTCGACCATGCTCGGCAACGGCAACCGGGTCGTGGTGGAACTGGCGGAGGCATTGGCCGACGTCGTGCCGGTCGACTCGCCGCATTTCTTGTTTGCCTCAGACGGCGCGTCCGCTGTGGAACAGGCGCTCAAGATCGCCTTCCAGTTCTGGGTCAACTGTGGTGTCAGCGGGCGCACCTCCTACCTCGCGTTTGGGGGCGCCTACCACGGTGACACGATTGGCTCCCTCTCGGTGGGCGATGGTGGGTTCGGCACCGACCTGTTCTCGCCGTTGCGTTTCCCGGTGCTTCGAGCCCCCGACTTCGCCGATCCTCGTTGGCTCCCTGTCGCCCAAGACCTGATCCGAGCGCACGCCCCGTCGCTCGCCGCGGTCGTCGTCGAGCCCCTCGTACAGGGGGCCGCCGGGATGCGCATGGCGCCCGCAGCGTCTTTTGCCGCTCTCGCCGAGACGTGCCGAGAGGCCGATGTGCTGCTCGTCTTCGACGAGGTGGCGACGGGCTTCGGCCGCACTGGCACGCTCTTCGCAGCCGAGCAGTGCGGCGTGCGTCCCGACCTGTTGTGCGTCGGCAAGGGTCTGGCTGCCGGCTACCTGCCCATGGCGGCAACGGTTGCCAATAGGCGGGTCTTCGACTCTTTTCTCGGCGCCGACCTTGGAGCCCAGACTCTGTTCCATGGCCACTCCTTCGGAGGGAATGCCTTGGCCGCGGCGGTGGCTCTGCGCCAGTTGGAGTTGTTCGACAAATGGGACGTGCTCGCGAATGTACGGGCACGGTCGGACGACCTCCGGTATCTGCTCGACATGCGTGTCGCGCCACTGCCCGCGGTGTCGGAGATACGGGTGAAGGGACTCATGGCCGGCGTCGACCTGTCGCCACCGGGACCTGACCTCGGTTGGGGTCGGCGCGTCTGTGCCGCGGCCGTCGGGCGAGGCGTGCTGCTGCGTCCCCTCGGCGACGTGATTGTCGTGATGCCGCCGCTGACGATCACCTCGGCTGAGGTCGAACGCATTGTCGACGTGGTTGTGTCGTCGATCGACGACGTGGCTCATGCGTAGCTGGGCAGAATGGTCAGCCGAGGAGGCCCGGGTCATTCGCGCCGCGGGCCGATGGCGTGAGATCGTCGAGTTCGAACCGGGCGGATCGGTGGTGTCGTTTGCATCCAACGACTACCTCGGGCTCACCCAGCACCCAGCGGTCGTCGGCGCGGCCCGTGAGGCCCTCGACCGGTGGGGCGCGGGCGCCGGCGCGGCGCGCCTCGTTGTCGGGACCCGTGCAGTGCATGGCGATCTCGAGCAGTCCCTGGCCGATTGGAAACGAGAAGAAGCGGCGCTGTTGTTCTCCACGGGTTACGCGGCGAATCTCGGAGTGCTGACGACGTTCGGAACGGCCGGCACCCGGATCCTCTCCGACGAGCGCAACCACGCGTCAATTGTCGACGGCTGCCGCTTAGCCGCCGCCGTCGTCGATGTCTACCGCCACGCCGATGTCGGCCACGTCGAGTGGCTTCTCGCCAACACCGATCAACCAGCGATCGTGGTCACCGACACCGTCTTCTCCATGGACGGCGACCTCGCGCCGGTAGAGGCGCTCGCCGAGGTCTGCTCGCAGGCCGGCGCGCTCCTCGTGCTCGACGAGGCCCACGCCGTGCTCGGTCCCGACCCTGATCTCGACGGCGTCGAGCACCTGCGCGTCGGCACGCTGTCGAAGTACCTGGGGTCGCTGGGCGGTTTCGTTGCCGGGACGCGGCCGCTTGTCGATCTTCTCGTCAACCGGGCCCGCACGTTCATCTTCACGACCGCGCCGACCCCTGCGGACACTGCGGCCGCGCTCGCAGCATTGAAGATCCTCCGCTCGCCCGAAGGCGAGGGCCTGACGGCTCGGCTCCGCTCCCATGTCGAGCGCGTCCAGCCCGGCCACCTCTCGCCGATGGTGCCGGTAATCGTGGGCGACGACAATGAGGCCATGCGCGCCGCGGCCGCTCTGCTCGATCGGGGCCTTCTCGTTCCGGCGATCCGGCCACCGACAGTGCCGGCCGGGACGTCGCGCCTCAGGGTCACCCTGTCGGCCATCCACACCGA
>JALZBN010000310.1 GCA_030947365.1 Actinomycetota bacterium | reverse complement strand
CTGCGCCAATAACCCAACCGCCGAGGGCAAGGCCGGTTGTGGCCAACGCTCCCGTTCCTGCGACTGCCCCTGCTGATCCGTACGGCATCTCAAACCCCATTTCCCTCGTGGCCGCTCTCAGATGAACCGCGCTTTGAAACGTCATGATCCGGGGTCCATCTCGACTGGTGTCCCACGGGCGAACAACGTTTGCCCAATCACGCTGTAGTTGGGCGAGAGTTGGGCGGCTGTCGTCAACCTCATGATGAGCCGCCCGGATGATTGAACCGTGGCCATCGACATGACCGAGTCCGACACGATCGCGGGCCGATTTCTGCGCACGCAGCTGCTGAAGCGAGGCCTTGGCGTCAACACCTACGCGGGCCTCGACCTCGAGCGGGGCGACAGTGTCGTCATCAAGACTGTCGTGGCCAACGAAGTCTCCGAATCGGTGCGCCTGCGACTGGAACACGAAGCCTTCGTGCTGGGACGACTGGAGAGCCTCTCCTATCGACCGCTCGTCGCCGTCGGTGAAGACCGCGGCCTTCTGTACCTTGTGCAGCCCTACGTGGCCGGAACCACCCTCCGGGACCGGTTGGCTGACGGCCCCTTGTCGGTCGACTCCACGCTGCGGCTCGGCATCGACGTGCTCACCTCCTTGCAGCAGGCACACGACGGAGAAGTGCTGCACCGTGACGTGAAGCCCGCAAACGTGATCGTCGACGAACACGACCCCATCCAGCACGCCATCCTCATCGACTTCGGCTTCGCCCGCAGCGCCTGGCTGGCCGCCGAGGTCCGCGACGAGCCCGTGGGCACGGCGCGCTATCTCGCGCCGGAGGCCACCGGGTCACTCGGGAGCGCCGTCGATGAGCGGTCCGATCTCTACGCCACCGGCGTGCTCCTCTTCGAGTGTCTGGCCGGACGGCCCCTCTTCGACGGGAGCGACGTGGGCGAAGTGCTTCGCCAGCACCTCAACGAGCCCGCGCCGGCCCTGCGGGCCCTCGGCATCGACGTCCCCCGCGCCGTCGATGCCGTCATTCAGCGCCTGTTGCGCAAGCATCCTGACGAGCGCTACCAGACGGCCGGCGCTGCTCTCGCCGACCTCACCCAGATCGCCGACGCGCGGGAAAAGGGCACGGGTGACCCCGCGCTGGTCATCGGCCTCCAAGACCACCACAACGTGCTGTCCGAGCCCGCCTTTGTGGGCCGGACGAAGGAGCTGACCCGCCTGACCCGCTTGGTCGGCCAGGCTCGGGGAGGGCTCGGTCGCCTGATCCTGCTCGAGGCGGAATCGGGGGTGGGCAAGAGCCGGTTGCTCGACGAGCTCGCCACCCAGGCCGAGCCGAACTCGCTGATCTTCCGAGGCCAAGGTGTCGACCAAGCCGCCGTCCAGCCCTTCCAGGTGCTCGACGGCGTGGCCTCAGGAATCCTCGAGATGGCCGAGCGCGTGCCGGGGTTCGGTGAGGCCCTCGCCGCACACCTGGGTCCCCTCGGTGGTGCCGCAGCTGCTGCGCTTCCGGCTCTGCGCCCGCTGGTGGCGCCGGGCGAAGCCGACGAGCTGGGACCTGAGGCGTATGGGGAACAACGCAGCATCGATGCCCTGAGCGCCCTGCTCGACGTCCTCGGCTCCTCGACCCGTCCCGCGCTCGTGCTCCTCGACGACTGCCAGTGGGCCGACGGACTCACGGTCAGGCTGCTGTCTCAGTGGCACCAGCGTGCTCTTGCCAAAGGCGCCAATGTCCTCGTTGCGGCCGCGTTCCGTTCTGAAGAGGTCGGCGCCCGTGACGCCCTTCGCACGATCCCGCAGACGACGCGAGTCGTCCTGCGGCCATTCGACCGCGCCGACGTCCGCAGCTTGGCGGAGTCGATGGCCGGTCCGCTTCCCGACGAAGCGACTCAAGTGGTGGCCCATCTCTCGGAGGGAAACCCGTTCATGGCGTCGGCGGTACTCCGGGGCCTCGTGGAGTCCGAGGCGTTGCTCCCGACCGGCGACGGTTGGGAAGTCGACCCCATCGGCATGGCCCACGCCCAGACCTCGCGCCGGGCCGCCCTCTTCCTCGTTCGCCGTTTGGAACTGCTGTCGCCGCCGGCCCTTCGCCTGTTGTCAGTGGGCGCCGTCCTCGGAAAGGAGTTCGATCTCGCCCTCGCCGTCGAGCTCGCCGGCCTTACCGGCGAGCTCGTCGTGCCTGCGCTCGACGAAGCCACCCGGCGAAAGATCCTATGGATGGAGGACGGCAGCCGGTGCTCGTTCACCCACGACAAGCTCCGGGAGGCACTTCTCACCAGACTCGACGAGGACGAGACCCGGGCGCTGCATCTGCGCGCCGGTATCAGCATTGAATCCGTCGACGCGACCCGGGTCTTCGAGCTTGCGTACCACTTCGACGCCGCTGGCCACGCGGGC
>JALZBN010000063.1 GCA_030947365.1 Actinomycetota bacterium | reverse complement strand
TCGCCGTTTTCTACCGCACCAACGCCCAGAGCCGTGTGCTCGAAGAGTTTCTCGCCCGCCACGACATTCCCTACAAGGTCGTGGGCGGCACCCGGTTCTACGACCGGCGCGAGGTCAAAGACGTGCTCGCCTACCTGCGCGCCGTCGCCAACCCCGCCGACGAGGTGTCGCTCAAGCGCATCGTCAATGTCCCGAGGCGGGGCGTGGGCGACACCAGCGTGGCCAAGCTCGATGCGTGGGCCACCGCTCAGGGCCGCCCGTTCGCCGATGCGCTGGCCCACGCCGACGAAGCCGGCGTGAGCGGCAAGGCGCTCGCAGGGATCGGCACGCTCGACCGTCTGCTCGCCGAGCTGAGGGACAACGGCGACGGGCCCGCGACGGTGCTCGACCGGGTCATGAGCGTCACCGGTTACCGCGCCGAGCTGGAGGCCGACGACTCGCTCGAGGCCCGGATGCGCCTGGAGAACCTGGCCGAGCTGCTCGGCGCGGCGTGGGAGTTCGAACAGGCTGCGGCCGAAGACCCCGACCTCGACGGAACCGTGGCCGAGTTCCTCGAGTCGGTGAGTCTCGTGTCGGACTCCGACCAGCTCGACGACGATGACTCGAAGGTCGTGCTCATGACCTTGCACACCGCCAAAGGTCTCGAGTTCCCGGCCGTCTTCATGATCGGCCTGGAGGACGGCGTGTTCCCGCACCTGCGCTCACTCGGTGAGCCCGACGAGCTCGAGGAGGAGCGCCGGCTCTGCTACGTCGGCATCACCCGGGCCCGGGAGCGTCTCTACCTCTCGCACGCGTGGTGTCGCAGCCTCTTCGGCTCCACGCTCTACAACCCGCCCAGCCGCTTCCTCAAGGAGATCCCCGAACAGCTCATGGCGATCGTCGAGGGCAAGAAACGGGGTACGGGTCGCGACCGCATCGTCGAAGGCGCGCTGCGGGCCGGACGGGCTCGGGGATGCGACAAGCCGGTAGCCGCGCCGGCGCGTCCCGCACCGCCCGCCCTGTCGGTCGGCGACGATGTCGTGCACGGCAAGTGGGGTGAAGGAGTTGTGATCGACAAGGAGGGCGCGGGCGACGACGTGGAGGTTGTCGTCCGGTTTCCGAGTGTGGGCGAGAAGCGCCTGCTCTTGGCCTGGGCTCCGCTCAAGAAGGCGGCGGGCTGACGGGTGCCTGCGGTTGGCGGAGGTCGGCCACGAGCCGACCGTCGGGATTCACACGGGTCGGAAACGTCGTCAACCCGGTGCCGTCGGCCGCATAGACGCGCCGGTCGCACGGGTCGTTGAACTGCCTCCCGGCCGGGTCCCATCGCAACACGCATCGGCGCGGCGCGCCGGGCGCGTGAGCTTCGAAGGTGCGCCAGTCGTCGCCGGTGAGGTGCTGCACGTAGATGTCGCGGGAGTTGCCGAGTAGGTCCTGGAAAAGCAGCGGGCCGGTGCGGGCGACGGTGCCGGCGAGCGACTTGGCGTCGCCCACCACGTACAGGTCTGGACCGGCGGTCGCGGTGCTCTTACGGCTACCCACGAGGTTGACGACGGCGGCGAAGATGAGCACGCCGACAACCACGGCGCCGGTGGCGAGCAGTACGACGGCGGAGCTGCCAGATCGTTTGGGGGAAGGCACCTTCCTAGTATGGGTCAGTGGACTTGTTCGAGTACCAGGGGAAGCTGCACCTCTCACGTTACGGAGTGCCTGTGCCGCAGGGCGGCGTCGCCAGCACTGCCGATGAAGCCCAGGCCACCGCGGACATCACCGGCTATCCCGTCGTGGTCAAGGCCCAGGTACGGGCGGGCGGGCGGGGAAAGGCCGGAGGAATCAAGGTGGCGGCGACTGCCGACGAGGTCTTCGAGCGAGCCACCGCCATCTTGGGAATGGAGATTGGCGGAGAACCGGTGAAGAGCGTGCTCGTCGAGCCGGCCGTCGACATCGCCGCCGAGTACTACGCGTCGTTCACCATTGACCGCGCCGGGCGCTGTCACCTGGCCATCGCGTCGGCACGGGGTGGCGTCGACATCGAAGAGGTCGCAAAGGACGATCCCGACGCGGTCGTGCGTGCGCAGGTGGATGCGCTCGACGGGTTCAGTGCCGACGAGGCGCGCCGGCTGGCGGCCGATGCCCACCTTGACCCCGCCGCGGCCGGCGTCTTCCAGCAGATGTACGCCGCCTACGTCGACGGTGACGCCGAGCTGGTGGAGGTGAACCCACTCGCCGTGCTCGCCGATGGTCGGATCGTTGCCCTCGACGCCAAGGTGACGCTCGACGACAGTGCTGCGTTCCGCCACCCCGAATGGGACGAGTGGCGCGCCGGCGGAACCGGCGACGAGCGCGAGAAGCTGGCCCGGGAGAAGGGACTCAACTACGTCGGGCTCTCCGGCAGCGTCGGCATCATTGGGAACGGGGCCGGCCTAGTGATGAGCACGCTCGACGTCGTCAGCCGCGCCGGAGGAAGCGCCGCCAACTTCCTCGACGTCGGCGGGGGCGCCAGCGCCGACGTGGTCGCGGCCGCGCTCGAAGTTGTCAACAGCGATCCCGATGTCCGGGCCATCTTCGTCAACATCTTCGGCGGCATCACCCGAGGCGAGGAGGTGGCGCGCGGCATTCTCGGCGCGATCGACAAAGTCGACTTGCACAGCCCCATCGTGGTGCGGCTCGACGGCACCAATGCCGAGGAAGGGCGCGCCCTGCTGGCCGCCCAGGAGTCCGACCGGTTGATCTCGGAGCCGACGATGACGTCGGCGGCGCGCCGCGCCGTCGACCTGGCCGCAGGAATGGTGGACCAGTGAGCATCCTGGTCGACGCCCAGACCCGGGTGGTCGTGCAGGGGCTCACCGGCAACCAGGGCCGCTTCCACGGCCTGCGCAACCGCGCCTATGGCACCCAGGTCGTCGCGGGTGTAACGCCCGGCAAGGGTGGCGGCGAGGTCGAAGGCATTCCCGTGTTCGACACCGTCGCCGAGGCGGTCGCCGAGACCGGCGCGGACGCGAGCCTCGTGTTGGTGCCGCCTCGCGCCGCGCCGCCGGCACTGCTCGAGGCCGCCGCCGCGGGCGTCAAGGTGATCGTCTGCATCACCGAGGGCATTCCCGTGCACGATGAGTTGCGGGTGGTGAACGAGCTGATGCGCAACCACCCCGAGACGATGCTGATCGGTCCGAACTGTCCCGGCATCATCTCGCCCGGCAAGTGCAACATCGGGATCACCCCGACGCAGATCGCGTTGGCGGGCGGCCCGGTCGGCATCGTGTCACGGTCGGGAACGCTCACCTACCAAGCCCTCCAGGAGCTGACCCGCCACGGAGTGGGCCAGACGACGTGTATCGGCATCGGTGGCGACCCCATACCGGGCACGGGCTTCATCGAGTGCCTTCGCCGTTTCGAGGACGATCCTGAGACCCGGGCGGTCATCCTCATCGGCGAGATCGGGGGCACCGACGAGGAGGACGCGGCTGCATTCATCGGTAGTTCCATGACCAAGCCCGTCGTTGCTTACGTGGCCGGCATCACCGCGCCGCCCGGTCGACGCATGGGCCACGCGGGGGCGATCGTCTCCGGACGCGCCGGCACTGCGCAGGCGAAGGTCGACGCCCTTCGCGCCGGTGGCGCCGAGGTGGTCGACGATCCCACTGAGCTCGGCGCGTGCATGGCCGCCCTCTTGGCCGACGGCGGCGCGTAAAGGGGTGCCCGGGCGGCGGCGGATGTTGATCCTGTTGGGCGCGCTGATCGTGGCCGGGTGCGCGCCGACGGACCAGCCCGCGGCCACCATCGCCGAGCATCAACGTCCCCAGCCGGCACCGTTCCAGCCCGCGCCGTCCCAGCCGGTCGAAGCACTACCGGCACCAGAGGTGCCCGCGAACCCGGGCGTAGTGGTGACGAGCACCGGTGTCGTCGTCCCTGTCGTCTCCGGCGACACCGACCACCTGCGGGTGCGCACGCCGTGCGGGGCGACGACCTCCGTCAGCGGTGGCACCAGGGTCAGGCAGGCAACGATCGTTCTCGACGCCGGCCATGGCGGGTCGGAGACTGGCGCGATCTCTCCCGGCGGCATCACCGAGAAGAGTGTCAACCTCGGCGTGGTCGAGAAGACGAAGGACGCCCTGGAGACGGCCGGCGTGTCGGTCGTGCTCACGCGTACCGACGACTACGACCTCGAGCTCGGACCGAGGGCGGAGATCGTCAAGAGCCTGTCGCCACGTGCCTTCGTGTCCATCCACCACAACGCCGAACCCGACGGTCCGAGCCCGAAGCCGGGAACCGAGACCTACTACCAGATCGGCTCTTCGGACTCGAAGCGCCTGTCCGGCTTGATCTACGAGGAGGTCGTGCAGGCGCTGTCGGCGTACCACGACGTGGCCTGGGTTGCCGATACTGACGCCGGCGCGAAGTACCGCGCCGGGCAGCACGGCGATTACTACGCCGTGCTGCGGATGCCGGCACCCGTCAGGAGCGTCCTCGCCGAGCTGGCCTTCGTGACCAACCCCGACGAGGCCCAGCTGATCGCAAGGGCCGACGTGCAGTCCGTTGAAGGTCAGGCCGTGGCCCGGGGGATCCTTCGCTATCTCACTACGAGCGACCCCGGCTCGGGCTACACCACGCCCTACCCCCGAGAGGAACCTCCTCCGCCGCCGGGACCACCCCCACCGCCGTGCCAAGACCCACCGCTGTAGCGCCGAGTCAGGCGCGAAGCCGACGCTCCTGGCGCAGCAAGACGGCACCGACGACGAGCCCGGCGCTGCAGACGAATATCACGTAGTAGCCCAGGCCAAAGCTGAAGATGCCCTTGTCGACGACGGCGTAACAGACAACGAGGACGAGCGCGAGCAGGGCGAGCACGAGGTGGACCTGCTCCCAGGTGAAATCGGACACTCGGCGAGACATCGAAACCCGTGCCACCCGGTCGAGCGCGATCTGGATCGCCATGATCGCCCCCGCCAGCGGCACCAGCGCGGCCACCGGGAAGAGGCCGTGGCCCCACGCGGTGACGTCGGTCTTGGCTGTCCCTGTGTCGAGGTGATACCAGGGCAGGAACGAGAAGATCAGGATGAGCACCCCCGCCGTCATGATCACGAACTCGCCGGGCGTGAGCTTTGGCGCCCCGTTGTTGCTCAAGGCGACGGGGGCGGCGGTGCCCAGGTCGGAGGCGGCTCCTCCGGCGATGCCGGCGGCGTGGACGGCGGCGTGTAATACGGCGGCGGCCCCGCGTTTGGCAGGTCGCCGGGCGCGCCGACCGGCAAGGCGCGCCGCTCGGCGCGGATCAAGAAGGCGCCGACGACGAGGCCAATCGACGCAAACAGCTCGAGATAGAACCCGAAGTCGAAACCCGCCCCCGACTTGTCGACGAGCAGGTAGCAAAAGACGATAAGGAAGGCGAGGAGCGCCAGGAAGATGTGGATCTGCTCCCAGGTGAACTCGCCCACGGCGGCGGGAAGCGAGGTCGTGAGTACCCGGTCGAGAAGCACCTGGAGCGCCATCACCGTGCCGGCGATTGCAATCAGCGTTGCCAGCGGAAACAGCCCACTGTCCCAGGCGTTGACGGTCTGGTGTCCGAAGTTGGACTTGAACCACGGAAAGAACGAGAAGATCAGGGCGAAGCCACCGGCGGCGAGCACGACGATCTCTCCGGGCGTGACACTTCTCTTCGCTTCCTGCGGCTGCACCATCCGGCCTCCTCGCCAAAGCCTTGAGCGGCCAAGTCAACCACGACGACGGGCCAGAGGCACGCTGGTACCGTGCCAAGGTGGTGCGGATCGGTGTACTTGCCTCGGGAAGCGGCTCCAACCTTCAGGCCATTCTGGAGGCCAATCTTCCCGTGGTGGTGGTGGTCGTCGACCGCCCCTGCCGCGCCGTCGAGCTGGCGGAAGCGGCGATGATTCCTGCCGAGTTGGTGGAGCGATCGCCTGACCGGGTCGAGTTCACCCACCGGGTTGTCGATGCCCTCCAACGTCACCAAGCCGACGTCGTTGCCATGGCCGGGTTCATGACGATCCTCGAGAAGCCGATCTTCGATGCCTTCCCCGGCGCAGTACTGAACACCCATCCGTCGCTGTTGCCCTCGTTCAAGGGTGCCCACTCCGTGGAGGAAGCGCTCGCCGCGGGCGTCAAGGTCACCGGGTGCACAATTCATCTGGCCACACCTGAAGTCGACAGCGGGCCGATTCTCACCCAGGCCGCGGTTCCCGTTGTTGCCGGCGACACCGTCGACACGCTGCACGAGCGCATCAAGGAAGTGGAGCACCGCTTGTACCCAGACACCATCCGGCGCTTCATTCACGGGTTACTGCCGTGAGGGCACTCCTGTCGGTTTACGACAAGACGGGCATCGTCGATCTGGCGCGGGGTCTGGTCGAGCTGGGCTGGGACCTGGTGTCGAGCGGCGGGACGTCACGCGAGCTCCGTGAGGCCGGGATTCGGGTCACCGAGGTGGAGTCGGTCACCGCCAGCCCGGAGATGCTTGGCGGACGGGTGAAGACCCTGCACCCCAAGATCCACGGCGGCATCCTCGCCGACCGTGACCTGCCCGACCACTTGGCCGACCTCGAAGCCCACGGCATCGTTCCCGTCGACCTCGTCGTCTGCAATCTCTACCCGTTCCTTATCCGCCCGTCGATCGAGACGATCGACGTGGGCGGGCCCACGATGGTGCGCGCCGCAGCCAAGAACTTCGCCCACGTGGGCGTTGTGGTGAAGCCGTCGGAGTACGCGCCGCTACTCGAAGAGCTTCGCCGCGATGGTCGGCTGGGCGCGCCGACGCGCCGGCGTCTGGCGCGTGACGCGTTCGCTCACACGGCCGCGTACGACGCCGCGATCGTCTCGTGGCTCGACGGCGACGAGTTGCTGGCACCCACGCTGCACCTCTCGCTCGAACGAGCTGA
>JALZBN010000309.1 GCA_030947365.1 Actinomycetota bacterium | reverse complement strand
GCCCACGAACGCGGTGAGCCCGAGCCACGCGGCAAGAGATTCCGGACCGCCGATCGCGGCCCCGACCGTGACCAGGGCCCAGAGCAGCCCGAGCCGCCCGTGGGGACCCTTGCTGTCGTGCACAACCGCGAGGCGTGTAACGGCCTTGCGCAACCCACCTTCCAGCAGCGGGCTCGGTGCCTCCGTGGTCGTCGGATCACCGGTCGTCGGATCACTGGTCGCCGGATCACTGGTAAACGGCTCAGTGGTCGGCGCCTCGACCGACGCCTTGTCCTCCAGTGGCGGGGGCTGCGGACGTGACGGCGCGGCGAAGGAAACCGGTGGCGCGGGAGTGGCAACCGCTTGCGAGCTCTCGCTCGCCGAAGACCAACCCGACCAGCCTTGCTCCTGAAGCGGCGGCATCTGCTCGTCGGGGGGTGGGACCTGCTCCTCGGGGGGCGAACCGGGGTCGGGCGGGCCGGCCTCGACCTCGGGCGCCAGCCATTCCGGCTCCTGCACGTAAAGCTCACCGGAGATGTCAGGCCACACGACCTCATGGGCCTGGGTGGCCTCGCCCTCGATCTCCAACAGGCCGATGGCCACTGGTGACTCCTCCGGCGCGGGCTCTGCCTCGACCGCAGCCGCCTTCGCACCCCAGGGCTGGTCGACGTCGGAGCCTCCCGACACGGGGGGAAGGACAGCGATCACGTCATGGCCGTGCACCGCAGTGTCGGCCTCGGCGGGCTGACCGTTGACCCAGACGCGCGAGTGGGCGAGGACACCGGAAAAGCGCTCCCCGTATCGCAGCTCGGCCTCTTGGAGGATCGCTCCAACGGTTGCGCCGTCGAGCTCGGCGCGCGCCACACCCGCCGCCTCACGGGCCGCCGCGAACAACCTCAGAACCGGCACAGAGCAATCCTACGGCGGTAATTTCAAGGTATGAGGTTCAAGCGATGGAGGTAGAGGTCGTCCGCAGTCCCCGCCGGCGCAAGACCGTGCAGGCGTCGAAGCGCGATGGCGTCCTGCGCGTTTGCATCCCCGCCTCCATGACCAAGGCCGAGGAAGACAAGTGGGTTCGAGAGATGGTGCGCCGGGTCGAACGACGCCAGCCCAAGCGGGAAGCGACCGACTTGCAGGCCCGAGCCAACGTGGTGGCCTCCCGCTACGGCTTACCCGCGCCGGCCCGAGTGCGGTGGGTCGACAACCAGCGCAGCCGGTGGGCGTCGTGTACCCCGCTCGACGGCGCCATCAGGCTGTCATCGCGGGCGGCCGGCTATCCCGAGTGGGTCGTCGACTACCTCCTCGTGCACGAGTTGGCCCACTTGGCCGAGGCCGGCCACGGCGCGGCCTTCTGGGCGCTCGTCAATCGCTACCCGAAGACGGAACGGGCCCGAGGCTTTCTGATTGCTAAGGGCCTTGAAGACGACTCCTGATACGCCCGAGCAGCCGCGCCGCCAGCTGTGGTGTCAGCAAGTCGGTGCCGTGTCCTGAGTCGGGGATCAGCCAGAGGTCTTTGGGCGGTCTGAGCCATTCGTAGAGCGTGCGGGCGTGCTCCTCCCCGAAGTAGTGGTCGTCGGGGTCGTGCACGACGATGGTGAAGGCCGGGGCGATGGCCGCGGCAATGTCGCGGGATTCAGGCACGCCCCGCCAGTCGGCGGCTACCCGGGTTCGCAAGACGCTCGACAAGAACAACCGTCCACCCCGAGAGCTCACGTGACGGCGTATGCGCTCGGTGGGCCGGGTGTCCCACGAGTTCGACCACGCCGGCGCGCTGATGGCGACAACGCCGGCCACCCCGCCGAGCGTGCCCCCGTGCAGCAGCACCGCCGCTCCCCCGAGACTGACGCCCATAGTGACAACCGGAAGCCCCGGTGGGGCCGCCTCCACCGCGGCAGCCACGTCGAGGGGCTCGAGGTCGCCGAGGGTGCACCGGCCTCCCGAGCGACCGTGACCCCGCAGGTCGGGCACGACCACGTTGACGTCGTGGGCGAGCAGGTTGGCGAAGGCGTGGATCTTGGGGGTACGCGACGAGAGCGCGAACCCGTGGACCAGCACGACCGTGGCCGGCGCGTCCGGCGGGCCGCGAAGGAGGTCGGCCGACAACCGCACGCCGTCGGCGGTCGTCAGTGCGAGCCGCTGCCCTTGCCGGTACTGGGGGACGAAGACGTAGCGGCGGGCATAGCTCGTTAGGGCGCGGCGGTAGACGATCGCTCTCGACGCCATCGCAACTCGGCCTGGCCGAGCTCTGTCGACGGCGCGGCGTCGTACAGATACTCGTCGAGGAGTGAACGCCAGTGGCCGGTGGCGTTCATGCGTCCGAAGATCGCGCTCATCCCCCAGACCACCCGGTCGAGGATGACATAGGACGGGGGCATGTTCAGCAGGCGGATGACATCGCCGAACTCGCCTTGGAGGTCGAGCATCTTC
>JALZBN010000308.1 GCA_030947365.1 Actinomycetota bacterium | reverse complement strand
CGTCTACGCCGCCGAACGGGCGATCGCAGTATCGAATGATGTTCTCGTGACCGAGGTGGAGGTCGGCGGTGAACCAGGTGGTCATGGCCCTAGCCTGCCCGCGCTTCTCCCAACATGGCGATGAATTCGCGCCGCACGTCGTCGCCAGTGACCTGCTCACTGCGGAAGCCGATCCGCAACGCCTCCCGGCGGTTCTCCGGCAACTCCGCAATCACCTCGAAGCCATAACGGTCGACGGTGGTCATCGACGCGGCCATCACCTCGGGCGCGCCGGCGTAGAAGTGACACAGCGTCACGAGCGCGCCGCCGTGGTCAGCGTTCATGTGTCCGATGATCCCGGCTGCTGCCGGTGCGAGCGGGTCGGCGGCAGCGGCCGCATACCCGTCCGGATCGACCCAACTCATACGTCCGAAGCCGCCGACATAGCGGATAGACGTGATCTCCAACCGGACGCATTTGAAGTCGCCGTAGTCGACGTAGAACGCGGCGGGGTTGGCGGCGAGGTAGCCGGCGCGCGCGCCGGCGCGCTCATCGGCATCGGTCACCTCATTCGCCACGCCCAGCAACGTGACCCGTCCTGAGGCCAGTGGGTCGGCGCCCTCGGGCGTGTCCTCGACGACCAGCAGGCTCGTCCGGGGGTCGACCTCGAGGTTCCGAGTGTGCTCGGCCATTGTGCTGACAAAGAACGACGGTCGTCCGAGCCCGTCGAGTCCGAAGGTGACCACGGAGCCGAATGGCGTCCCTGCCGGTTGCAGCGCAATCGTTGATAGCGCGCCGCGGGTCTGGGAAGCGACGAGGGTGCGGGCTCGCTCGGCATGGCTGGGCTCCGGCGGTGGCGGAGCCGCACGCGCCGGACGCGCCGGCGCGTCGTTGGCCGGGTCCCAACCTGGAATCACATGACCGGTGCTCATGGCGTGACGAGGATGCTAGGGCCGGTACCGTCCTCACTGTGAAGTCGTACGTGGCACTGGTTCGAGGCATCAACGTTGGTGGTCGCGCCAAGGTGGCGATGAGTGACCTGCGCCAACTGTTCGCCAACCTGGGTTATGCCGACGCGAAGACCTATATCCAGAGCGGCAACGTGATGTTCCAGGCTTCCCCGCGGAGCCCCGCGGCCGCCGCCACCGAGATTGCCGAGCGCATCGAGACGGATCTCGGCGTCAGGTGCAGTGTGCTTCTGCGCGCCAAAGACGACCTGGCCAAGGTGCTCGCCAACAACCCCTACCTCCCCGGGAACGCCGACCTGTCCACGCTCTACGTGGCGTTTCTCGACAAAGCGCCCAGCCGCGAGCAGGCCGCGAAGCTGGTCGCGCCGCCCGGGGAGACGGCCGAGTTCGCGCTCGCTGGCCGCGAGATCTACCTGCACTATCCCGACGGCTATGGCCGAACCAAGCTCAGCAATACCTACATCGAGAAGCGACTTGGCCTTGTGGCAACAACGCGAAACTGGAACACGGTGACGAAGCTCCACGAGCTCGCCTGAGCCTTCGTGTCCAGCCGTCGGGTCTCCTGCGTCTACTGCGGCGACAGCCATGACTCTGTCGCAGACGTGCGGGCATGCTGGGACAGGTCGCAGGCAGCGACGGTGCCACCACCAACGCCGCCGCCCCCCGAGCGTGCAACTACCTCGCGTAGAACCTCAAAGTTGCACACCGGACCGGCGGCGCTCGGGCGCAACCTCATCGTCTCGCTCGACGGGCCGATCCCCCAGCCGTGGGACATCTGCGAGACGTTCACCGTTGACCTCGGTGCGCCGGCACCAGGCGATCGCCTGACCGACAGGCTCCTCGAGCTCGCCAACTCCCGGACGCGGGTCGTCTTTCGGGGAGACGGCATCAACTCGGACGACGAGATCGAACGGCGCGCGCCGTGGAAGCTCAGTCCGAGCTTCCGCTTCGAAGGCGACCTTCTGCGCCATCTGGTCACGACGAACTCAGTCGATCTTCGAGAGCCGCAACCTCGGTTCGCGCCAGTAGAGATGGCCCTAGCCCTGGGCGCCACCGAGCAGGGCGCCGACGGGCCCGACATCCTTCTCGCCAACAGCACACCTGCGTTCTGCGACGGTGGCCCACCGATGTTTCTCAGCGGCGCCGACCTCGGTACGCCTGGCGCAGGAGTCATCCATCGCATCGCCCTGGAGCACGGTTCTCTCGCGCCGTTCGTTACCAACGAGAGCCGCGCCGATCTGGCACCCGACCAGCTCGCGGCCGTCACCCATACCGGCGGCGGAGCCCGGGTCATAGCGCCCGCCGGGTCCGGCAAGACCCGCGTGCTCACCGAGCGGGCCCGGCACCTTCTGCGCAATTGGCGCGTGCCGGGCTCCGCAGTGTGCCTCGTTGCCTTCAACAAGCGCGCCGCCGACGAGATGCGCCAACGAACCACCGACCTTCCCGAGCTCCAGGTGCGCACCCTC
>JALZBN010000307.1 GCA_030947365.1 Actinomycetota bacterium | reverse complement strand
GCGATGACACGGGCCGAGTCGGAGCCGGCACCGACCTGGTCGAGACCTTCGACGTGCGCGCCGGCCTCGAGGGCTATAAGGCCGCCGGCGGCGACGTCCCAGTGCTGGATGCCCGCCTCGTAATACGCGTCGAGGCGTCCGCACGCGACCCAGCACAGGTCGAGGGCGGCGGCGCCGTAGCGGCGCAGGTCGCGCACAGCGGGCAGCACCTCGGTGAGGATGAGCGCCTGGCGCGAACGCTGGTCACGCCGGTAGCCGAACCCGGTGGCGACGAGCGCGGTCGCCAGGTCGGACGCGCCGGAGACGGCGATCGCTTTCCCGTTGCGATGCGCGCCACCGCCTTCGGTGGCCGTGAACATCTCGTCGTGCGACGGGTCGGCCACCACCCCGACGACGGAACGGCCGTTGACCTCGGCGGCAATCGACACCGCGAAGGCGGGCAGGCCATAGAGGTAGTTGGTCGTGCCGTCGAGGGGATCGATCACCCAGCGCACGCCGCTGGTGCCGTCGCGGCTGGCGCCCTCCTCACCGAGAACTCCGTCGTCGGGACGAACTTTTGCGAGGCCCTCGACGATGAATGCCTCGGAGGCACGATCGAGCTCGGTGACCATGTCGGTGGCGCTGGTCTTCGTGTCGACCGTCGCGCTCCGGGTGTCGAAGCCCTCCATCAGCATGGCGCCGGCGCGGCTGGCGAGGTCGACGGCCAGCTCGAGGAGCGCTTGCAGGTCGTACATCTCGTTCAACGTACGCTCCATCTATGCCCGAGTTGGTGACCGCTGCGCCCGCGCGCGCTCTTGCCGTCTATGCCCACCCCGATGACCCGGAGATTTCGTGTGGGGGCACCCTTGCGGCGTGGGCGCGAGCCGGTTCCGACGTGCACGTCCTCACCTGCACCAGGGGAGAGAAGGGTTCGTCGGATCCGGCAACCGACGTCGAGAAGCTGGCGCGCCGGCGCGCCCGGGAGGTCGCCGAGGCGGTCAAGGCGCTGGGCCTCGCCGGGCATACCCAGCTGCCGATCGACGACGGCGAGATCGAGAACTCGAGCGAGGTGCGCCGCTTCATCGTCGCGGCAATCCGAAGAGTTCGTCCCGACGTGCTCGTGTGTCCCGATCCGACGGCTGTGTTCTTCGGTGAGACCTACTTCAACCATCACGACCATCGTGTCGTTGGCTGGGCTGCGCTCGACTCGGTTGCGCCTGCTGCCGGGAACCCGCACTACTTCCCCGACGCCGGTGCGGCCCACGCAGTGACCACGGTCTTCTTGTCGGGAACGCTCGATCCCGACGTGTGGGTCGACATCGGCCACACGGTCGACGCCAAGATCGAGGCGCTGTCGTGCCACAAGAGCCAGCTCGGTGACCGGGACGCCGACTGGGTGCGCGCCGCCGTTGAGCAGAGGGCCGAGGAGGGCGGCCGGGTGGCCGGCGTGCGCCTCGCCGAGGGTTTTCGGCGGCTCACGCTGATCGGCTGACGGTCTTCAGTCACCGCGGTCTTCAGTCACCGCGGTCTTCAGTAGCGGTAACGGCGCGCCGATAATTCGAACGATGATTCAGGACCGCTCTCGCCCGCTCTCGCCCGCCTTCCACTCGCCCATGGCCCGTAGCACGAGCACGGCGATGACGGCCACCCCGGCCGCGGCCATGACCGCGCCGCCCAGGGCCCCGAGCCCGCGCTGCACGCCACAGTCACCCTGGCACTGGAGCCCGACGAACGCGTTCCCGATCAGCAGGCCGCACCCGCCGGCCACGAGGATGGCCACGAACGCCACAACTCTCGCTCCTGCGCCTGGCAGTGCCGTGGGACCTTCCGGCGACGGGATGCGTTCCTTGGCCACGCAGGGATCGTAGGCTCCTGGCATGCGCACGCTGGTCGTGCTACCGACGTATCAGGAAGCCGACAACATCGCCGAGGTGCTGCGGCGCCTGCGGGCGGCAGTTCCGCACGCCGACATCTTGGTCGTCGACGACGGCAGTCCCGACGGCACCGCCGACCTGGCAAAGGCAGCAGCCCACGAGCTCGGCGCCATCGACGTGCTCTTGCGCCCGGCCAAGGCTGGTCTCGGCAGCGCCTACCGGGCCGGGTTCACCGAGGGCCAGGCCCGTGGCTACGAAATTCTCGTCGAGATGGACAGCGACCTCTCCCACGATCCCGCCGCGCTTCCCGCACTGCTGAAGGCCGTCGAAGAAGGTGCCGACCTTGCCATCGGCTCTCGCTATGTGCCGGGCGGGTCGATCCCTCGATGGTCGGCTCGCCGGCGCGCCCTCTCGCAGTGGGGGAACCGCTACGCGGCGCGCATGCTGCGCCTCGACGTGCGCGATGCCACCTCTGGTTACCGCTGCTATCGCAGTGCAGTCGTCGCCCGCATCGACCTCGACTCGGTGCGCGCCGACGGCTACGGATTCCAGATCGAGATGGCCTAC
>JALZBN010000306.1 GCA_030947365.1 Actinomycetota bacterium | reverse complement strand
CCGAGCCGAACAGCGCCGTGTGCACGCCTCCCGCGACCGCGGCGGACACCACCAGTGGGACCAGCGCCCGGGCTGAGAACTCGAACAAGAGAAGCTCGATGGCGAGAATGACCGACGCCAACGGCGCGCCGAACGTGGCCGACATGCCGGCCGCGGCGCCACAGGCGAGAAGGATCTTGCGCTCCGCGGGCGACACGCCGACGACCTGGCCGAGCAGTGAGCCGAGCGCGCCGCCCGTAACGATGATCGGCCCTTCAGCACCGAAGGGGGCGGTCGAGCCAATCGCAATCGCAGCCGACATGGGCTTCGCCACTGCCGTACGGGGTGCGATACGGCTCTGCTTCGTGAGCACTGCTTCCATGGCCTCAGGTATGCCGTGGCCCCGGATGATGGGAGACCATTTGGCCAGCAGGCTCACCAAAAGGGCGCCGACCACGGCAATGACGATGAGCCTCGGGCTGGGCTGAAGATGGGCGAAGCTCGGTACCGTGACGCTCACTCGGCCATACACGGCGGCGTTGGTGATGAACGCGATGAGCCGGAGCAGCACCCAGGCCGCGCCACCGGCGAGTAGCCCGACGACCGCCGCCATCGCGGTGAGCAGCGCCATACGTCGTGGTGAAGCAGGAACCATCGTCTCACGATACTATCGTGAGACGATATGAGTCGAACGCGTGCCACTCCCGCCCGGAAGCATCTGACCGACGAGGACTTCGCCCAGCTCCTCGATTTCCGGGACAGCCTCCGTCGCTTCCTGCATTGGAGCGAGGAGCAGGCCGTCAGCGCCGGCATCACGCCGGCCCAGCACCAACTGCTGCTCGCAGTTCGCGGCCACGGTGCTGCACCGAGCGTGAGCGACCTCGCCGCCCACCTCTTGCTACGTCACCACAGCACCGTCGAGCTCGTCGATCGCGCCATGACGGCCGGGCTCGTGCAGCGAGTGACCGACGACGATGATCACCGTGTCGTTCGGGTGGGGCTGACGAAGGAGGGTGACCACCGCCTCAGCGCTCTAGCCGGCGCGCATCTCGAGGAGCTGGCAAGGATCGGCTCGCGCTTCTCCGCACTCTCCGAGTGATATCAACGTAGGAGCATTGCTATCATTGGTGGGATGCGCCAGGTGATTGCCCGTATCGACGATGAGCTCCATGCCCGGCTCAAGGCCAAGGCTGCCGCAGACGGGCGCTCGCTCAACGACATCTTGACCGAGGCCCTTACCGCAGCGATCGACGGCGAAAACGAGCGAGCAAAGGTCTGGGCGCGACTGGCGGCGCGCGGCGCGCGTGTGGTGCCGCCCAAGCCATCCCGGGTGCCCACGCCGGCGGTTCTGGAGCGGATCACTCGCGGGGCCGGAAATGCTGCGAGCACCGCCCTCGCCGACGAACGCTCCGCCCGTTGACGTTGCTCTATGCGGACACAAGCGCCTTGGTCCGCGCCTACTAGCCAACTAGCGAAGCACTTCGAGCCGAACGCCGAGAGTTCGATACACGTCAATCGCGCGCCGGTCTCGCGTGGCAAGGGTGAGGTCGTGCTCGACGGCTGCCGCGCCGACGAGGGCGTCGTAGATCGCTCCACCAGCGATGCCATCAGTCGACAGCCGGCCAAGAAGCGCGCCGGCCGCATCAGCTCCGAGGAAGCGCGAAAACGGGAAGTTGGTGGAGAGCAGACTGTGCACCGCGGCCGGTGTGCGCCGCGCCGGCGACGGAAGCCTGGTCAAGACCGAGAACGTCTCGAACGCTGCGTGGCCAGACAATCCGAGGCGCCGATCGGCCAATGCTCCGAAGGTCGATACGTGCTGCGGATGGTCGGTGACGAGGAATGCGACCGCGGCGCTGGTATCGACCAGTACGTCGGGCTTACCTCTGGTCGGCATCCCGAAGGGACCGCACCGTGTCGTCGTCGATCGCAATGCCGGACGCGGGGATCAACAAGCGATTGTCGGTCTCTTGGAGCGATTCCTCGGCCAGCCCCTCGACTCGGACGCCCGTGCCGTCGACAACAACTTCAACTTCTCCGGGGCGAAGGCCGACGCGATCGCGCAAAGACTTGGGGATGACGAGGCGACCCGCCGAATCAATGGTAGTTCGCATACCATAAGAATACCAGTTGTGTGGCTTCAGTTGCCGGCGAGGCGCGCCGCGACCGAGTCGTCGCGAAAGCGTAAGGACTTCTTGAGATAGACCGAGGTGCCCGCGCCGGGGCGGGAGACGAAGTGCACGTTGTCGACAAGGGCCTTCATCAGATCGATGCCCCGACCTCCCTCGCCGAGCACCATGGTGCCGGTCGGCTGCGTGGAGTCGAATCCGTGCCCGCTGTCGACCACCGTGATCATGCAGTAGTCATCCACGATCTCGACGTTGATCTCGTACTCGTCACCGGGACCGGAGTGCTCGACGACGTTGGTACATGCCTCACTCTGGGCC
>JALZBN010000305.1 GCA_030947365.1 Actinomycetota bacterium | reverse complement strand
CAGTCGGAGTAAGGATACCTCGCGAGGACCAAGGAGCGGCCTGCTCCTCGCTGGCCGATGGGCATCAGTCCAGGGGCAGGAGCTCGACTTCGTACTCCGAAAATCGGCTGTCGACGCTAACGAGCGTGATGTCTTCAATCTGTGCCTGGGCAATGAGTATGCGGTCGAACGGGTCCGCATGATGGGGTGGCAACCGCGCGGCCGCCACGGCGTGATCGGCCGTGATAGCGAGGGTTCCGAAGTCGTTGGCCGCCAAGGCATCCAGGAGATCCTCGGGGGCATCGAAACGTCCAGCCGCCTGCCAGATGGAGATCTCCCATGCGCTGGCAGCGGACACCACGACCTCGGTGTCAGGGTCGGCAATCGCCTCGGCAGCCTCAGCGGGGAGATGGTCGTCATCGGCCAGCCACCACAGCAGGATGTGGGTATCGAGAACGACCTTCACTCCTTCTCGCCGGCGAACGCGGCCTCGACTTCCGGGGGGAGGGTGTCGAAGTCGGGACCGATGGTGATGCGGCCCGACCAGTAGCCCGGACGGCGAGGTGACCGCGGCCGGGCCGGGACGATGCGGGCCACCACCTGCCCTGCGCGAGCGATCTCGACCTCCTCCGCTTCACCAGACTCGACGGCTGCTACAAGCCGCGACAGGTTGGTCTTCGCATCGTGCATGTTCACCCGCATGAGCTAGATACTAGCTAGATACTAGCTAGATTAGCTAACAGTCGCAGCTTGCGACTAGACGCGGGACGCGCGCTCAGAATCAGTGCGTCGCTCCGTCTGTGTTGACATGAAGCTAACTGCCCAGACGTTCCTGACCCTCGACGGCGTGATGCAGGCCCCCGGCGGACCCGAGGAGGATCCCAGCGACACCTTCACCCACGGCGGCTGGCAGGCCCCGTTCCCCGACCCGGCCGTCGGCGAGTTCGTCACCGAGCTCAACAGCCACGCCAGCGCGTTCCTGCTCGGTCGCAGAACGTTCGACATCTTCCGCAGCTACTGGCCTGACCAGACCGACCCCGCCAACCCCATTGCCTCGGCGATCAACGCGCGGCCCAAATACGTCGTGTCCAACTCGCTTAGCGAGGCCGATGCCACCTGGCGCGGCGAGCACCCCGACACCGCTCGCCTCGTGGCCGGCGACGTCGTCGCGGCGGTGCAGGCGCTGAAGGACGAACCCGGCGACGAGCTGCAGGTCTGGGGAAGCGGCAACCTGCTCCAGACGCTGTTGCAACACGAGCTCGTCGACCGCTTTCGCCTGATGACGTTTCCGCTGGTGCTCGGCTCCGGTCGCCGCTTGTTCAACGATGGCATCCTCCCGGCGACGATGCGCCCTGTCGACCTCACCGTGACCGATCTCGGCATCGTCATCGGCACCTACGAACCAGCCGGGCCGGTACGCCACGGTCAGATGTAGGCTTCGGGGGCGCGAACGCGGCCGTCGCTATCAGCGCCAGCTGAACAGGGCGCGCCGCGCCGCGCGCCGCGACTGGCGATGGGAGTAGACGCCGAACCCGGCCAGTAACACGAACACGCCAAGAAGGCCGGTCACGCCCATGCAATCGGCTGGCGGCAGGGTCACGGCGACGCGCGCCAACGACCGCGGCAGCGGTGCTGCGGGCGCCTCGACGAGAGGTCCGCCGCCGCCGGGCAGCTCTTGGATCAGGCTTTGCCCTTCGGGCGGCGGGGGCGGCGCGGCATCGACTTGGGCGGTTCGGAAGGAGAAGAGGTTCGAGCGCATGCTCAGCTTCGATGCGAAGGTGAGCCCGTCGACCGGCCTGTCACCGGCGTCGCCGGAGAGGGTGACTTCGAGGGCCCGCCCGGAAGGTCCCGTATTGGACACCCGCGCGCCGGTGACGGTGCCGGGATACCCAAAGCGGGTGGCGAGGTCGGCGAAGCCGATCTCCACTGTCCATGGCATCGGGTCGCCAGTGGGATACGGCGCGGCGCGCAGGTAGGGCTCGCCGGCCGCGCCGCCGCCCCACGCCTCTTGCGGCGTGGCCGTGGTACCACCGGCATTGGCGGAGTAGACGGTGGTGGCGAGGCCGCCGTTGAACTCGAGCACCTGGCCGCGAGTGTCGGCCACGGCCTTGTCCATCTCCGGGTACTCGACGGTCTGGCCGACGTAGACCTGGCAGCGGTCGTCGTCGCAGATCTCGCCGCCCGTCTGGACGGCGCGCAGAGCGTACGTGCGCGCCGAGATCGCCTGCGTCTGCAGCGACGCGGCTGGCCATGACGGGTCGCGAACCTCACCCATTCCCCGCAGGTAGTCCTCCACGTCGACCCGGTTGACGAAGCCGAGGTTGCCGCCGGGACCCGAAGCGCTGACTTCCATCTCGCCCCGGTAACGGCGGTCGCGGGCCGGCAGCAGCGTCGTGCCGCCTGGGCTCGGCACGGCCCACAGGGTGCCGGCCGCAGCCGCGGCGC
>JALZBN010000062.1 GCA_030947365.1 Actinomycetota bacterium | reverse complement strand
CTGCTGGCCCGCCTGGCCCGCTCGGACGTGTCCAACAATGACATGACCAAGATCCGGTCGTTGGCCTCGACGGTCGGCGACCGGTCGCGATGCTTTCTCGCCACCCAGCATCAGGTCGTTGTCGGCAGCATCTTCGAGCACTTCGCCGACGAGTTCACCGGTCACCTCGACCGCACCTCCACGCAGGTCGAGCCCGAGCTCATCGCCGAGCTCATCGACATCAGGGGTGGCGAAGCGGTGCTCGACGAACGCCACCGGCTCAAGCAACCCGACTGGACCTACAACAGCGACTATTCGGGCACGGTCCCCGTGGAGCTTTATCAGAAGGTCGCTCCTCCTTGGAGCGCCTGACTCGTTGCTGCTGCGCGACGGTTGAGCCGCCCGCCACCTGAAGGTGCCGGCGGTAGGCTCGCCGGCATAGTGGGCGGCCCGAACGACACCAAGAAGTCGAAACGCGCCGCCAGGCCACCCGGGCGCTTCCGCCAGTTCTGCATGGGCATGGTCGTCTTCTTGACCTGCCTGTTTACGGTGCTGGCCGCGACCTCGTTCTGGGTGCACGAGACGCTTCTCGATACGAACAAGTACGTAAAGACGGTGACGCCGATCGCCGACGATCCGGTGGTCACCAAGGCTATGAGCCTGTGGATGTCGGATCAGTTGTTGAAGGTCATCAACGCCGAGAAGATCATCCGCGACGCCCTTCCCGAGGGCGGGCGAATATTGGCTGCGCCGCTCGCCAACGCCGTGCGCACGTTCGTTCAGGAGCAAATCGACAAGGTTCTCCAGAGTGACGCCTTCAAGAAAGCGTGGGTGGTGGCCAACCGGGCCGCCCACACGACCGCGGTCCGGGTGTTGCGCGACGAGACCGGCACCGATGTCGTGTCGACGGCAAGGGGCAAGGTCGTCCTCAACCTTCTGCCGTTGTTCAACGAAGCCCTGCGGCAGTTGCAGCAGGCGTCTCCCGACATCTTGGGCCATGAGGTGACGCTTCCGGAGATCAAGTCCGGAGACATCCCCGCCGACGCCAGGCAGAAGATTCAAGACGCGCTGGGCGTCACCCTTCCGAGCGACTTCGGCCAGATCGTCCTCTTTGACTCGTCCCAGCTCCGCACCGCTCAAGACGTCGTGCGGTGGTTCGACCGGGCAAATGTGGCATTGATCATCGTGGCGATCCTGCTGCTCGCGTTCACTGTCTGGGTCTCGCACCGACGGCGGCGCACGGTGGTTCAGCTCGGGGTGGGGATTGCAATCGGTTTGGTGCTGATCCGGCGCGCGTCGATCATCGGCAAAGACAGCGTGCTCAACAGCGTGAAGGATCAGGTGAACCACGACGCCTTCGATGCCGCCATCTCTCATGTGCTCGGGAGTTTCCTGAGTTTCACCGGCTGGCTGATCTTCTTGGGCCTCCTCGTGGCCGCTCTTGCTTTCCTGACCGGTCCCAACCCTCGAGCCGCGCAGATGCGGCAGGGCACTCGCCGGCTCCTTCGCGACGCGGCATCGGGCTTGGCGAAAGCCGGCACCGATCACGAGGACGACCCAGTCCTTCAGTGGGTCCGAACCAACAGTGTGCTGCTGCAGGTCGGCGCGGCCGTGGTGATCGTCGTCGCCATGCTGTTACTCGACCTGTCGTGGCCCACCCTTGTGCTGCTGTCCATCGTCTTGGCCGTGTTCGAGTTCATCGTCTATTTCCTCAGCGCTGGCGAACGGTCACAATCAATCGGGCTCACTCCCGAATCGGCGCCGTCCGGGGAGCTTGAACCGATCGTGGTCGGCGAGCTCGGGCCCAGCGAGTCGAAGCCCGACAACGGTGATTCTCCCGGCGGAGAGGGCAAGGGGGGGTAACATTTCTCGAATGCCCGAAGACCCCAACTTCGGCGACATCGACGACGCGCAGCTCGAGGCGGCGATGGCCGCACTGCTGCAGACGTACTCGAGTTCTTCGCCGCCGCCCGACGTCACACCCGAGGCCGAACCCGAGCCGATTTCCGATCTCGACGTGTCGCCGTGGGCGCCGGCAGCTACGGCGGCAGCTGCCGACCTGGCGTTGGACGACGCCGGATTCGGCGGGCCCCTCCATGCCGCCTTGGGCGACCTGGGTGATCTCAACTCGGACACTCTCGCGTCGCCGCCGCCCCCCCACGAACAGTCATCGCCACCGAGCTCCTTGCCGCCGCCGAACTTCCCTCGACCATGGAAGAACCGCCGGCGCGAGCTAGTGCCCGCGTTGGTTGTCGGGCTCCTCGTCTTACTGGGCTTGGCGGCAGTCATCGCAACCCTCACGAATGCCGACGGCGGTGGCACCAATGTCAGCCTTTCCACTCCGACGTCGCTGGTCCCAACGACCACCACGATCGGCACCATCCCGCCACCTCCGCCTCCGTTGCCAGTCGATCTCGGCGCGCCACCGCCAGCGCCGTCCGCGTCCGTCGGCAGTGGCTTCGCGCCGAGGCGGTTCCAGGCTCCGAAGAAGTCGGTCGCGCCCAAGCCCTCAGCGTCGCCAGCACCGGCGCCGTCGGGCTCCGGCCCCGTGTCGGCGCCAAGCCCACCGGCAGATACGCCGTCGTCCACCCCGACGCCTACGACTTCACCGCCGACCACCGGCACCACGTCACCGCCCACGACAACACCGTCGACGACGACCCCACCGACGACACAGCCTCGACCCGACCACTGCACTGGCCTGACGGGGTCCGACCTTGACAGGTGCCTTGCTGCCACAGGCGGTCGGTAAGTTCATCTGGGCGCAGGTAACTCAGACGGTTGGGCACGCCTTATGTGCTGCGCCAGCGACGAGACGCAAAATACGATTCAGTTAGGTAGCTCAGTCGGGACTGGAGCTCTCTCAACTCGATACTGATAATCTTTCGTTCGTCAGTATCAACGCAGCAATGGGACCGAAAGCGATCCCACCCAAATGCTCGACACACCTCCGTGTTTGACGCGAGTCAGTGGAGCTCCGGTTCCGGCGGTAGTCGGCAACGCGTTCGAGATCATGGCAGAGTCGATCCCGCGGATCGTATGGATGGCGAATGGCGACGGGTCGACTGACTACTTCAACCGTGTCGGCACCGGGTACACGGAGGATCGGCACGGCCGACATGCATGACCTCAGGTTCCCCGACGAGGTGAACCGGGCGAAGTTGCAGTCAACCGAGCTTCGTATACCGCTCGAAACGGCCCAAACGGTTGGCGGTCACGACCTCTCTCTGGCGGCGTCGCCGGTGGCGCCACTGAAGATAGAGATCTCACTCCTAGGCACGTTCGGGGTGCGCGTGGGAGGCGAGATTCTTGACGGCGTTTCCATGGGATCTCAACGGCTCCTGGCGTTCCTTGCCCTGCGTGATCGCGCTGTCGATCGCATTGCCTTGGCGGGCTCGATGTGGCCGCGGGCGTCTGACCACAGAGCCGGGGCCAGCCTTCGTTCAGCTATATCGCGGTTGGATGACGGGTCGCGAGAGGCGATCCTCGTGGCATCGGCCGGTTTGCGTCTCGCCGCGCTCGTCGGGGTCGACCTCCGAGACTCCCAGGCATTGGCCCACCGCATCCTCCAGCCTGGAGCAACATCGACGGAGGCCGATCTCAGCTCGGCCGCGGTCGGGGCGCTCTCCGGTGAGCTGCTGCCCGACTGGTACGACGACTGGGTGCTTCTGGAGGCGGAAGACTGGCGGCAACTCCGGGTGAGCGCGTTGGAGGAGCAAGCCCGCTTGCTGACTGCCGCCGGCCGCCTGGCGGGGGCGGCCGGAGCGGCTCGCGCCGCGATGCGAGCCGAGCCCTTACGAGAGACTGCACACGCCAGTCTCGTGCGGGTACACATGGCTGAGGGAAACCAGTCCGAGGCGCTTCGCGTCTTTGACCGCTACCGGACACTGCTGGTGAATGAGCTCGGTTTGGAACCCACGACACTTCTCGAAGAACTGGTCGCAGGCATCCAGAACCGTGGGAAATGGACCCGGTAGATGTGCCAGGCATTTAGCAATCTAGCGATTTTATTTGTTTCGTCAAACTGACCGGAATTTTTGAATTTCAGGCGACGATTCATCGCCCGACTCGCTTGCATGGGGTCGGAGTCCTATCCGGGTCACAACCGGGTGACGGTTCAGTCACTGTCGGTGCCGCAGGATGTACTCAATCAAGGGAGTCCTGCATGACACCTGACCTTTCAGTTCTAGCCCGGAGGATCCCGCGAACCGAGCGCATGCTCACGAGAGGCGTTCTTCTCGCTGGAGCACTCCTTCTCGGCGTGGTGCTCATGTTGGCGTGGGGGGCCGTTCGCAACGCCGCGTTCGGCGGAACCTTGCCTGCCGCTGCCGGAACCTTGCCTGCCGCTGCGACAGAAGTAAGACCAATCCAACCGCTCGGTGCCACAGGTGTGTCCCCGCTGACCGCCCTCGGCGCGCCAGTTTCACCCCAGCCTGTCCAGATCGTGGTCGCGCCAGTCGTCTCTCGCGCCATGATGGTGCCGGATACAAACTCCCACGTCGTGACGACGCGTGCTGACTCGATCGCCACGTCGCCACCTTTGCCGCTCGGCGGCGGACGACGTGCCTTGGTCGCAGCCCCGGATTCGGTCGCTCGAGACGTCACCAGCCCGAAATCGACGAGCGCTGTCAGCCCGGTCGCCGTCACTGCTGATGTCGCTCCGGCGCCGGCAGTGAACGCCGCTGTCGCTGCCGCCGCGCCGATCGCGGTCAACCAGTGCAATGGCACAGACAACGTGGGCGGGCAGGCGGTCGCGTGTGATGTGACCGTGGTCAACAATCTCGATCTCGCCACCGGCGTTACGAGTTCAGTACTGACGGTGAAGGAGTGTCACGGCGCGGCAAACGCCGCGCTCCCGTGCACCGGTACGACGACACCGTCGAGTCAACTCGTCACGTCGGTCGACCAGTGCAACGGCTCCGGCAGCGGTGGAGGCGGAACCGTCACCTGCAACGTGCATGTCATCAACAACATCACCGGAGTGGCGACACCGACGCCGGCGACCGTCAACCAGTGCAATTCCGCCGGCACCGGTGGGGGGACCCAGCCGACGACGGCATGCGATCCGTTCCCCGCCAACACGACAAACGCCACCATCACTCAGTGCAACGAGTCTGGGACTGGCGGCGGTGGCACGATGCGGGTGAAGTGCACGGTCGATCCGTCGACCCAGTCCGCGGCCCTGCCCGTCACCATCAACCAATGCGTCGGCTCGGGTAACGGTGGAGGCGGCTACGTGACCTGCTCCGCCTCGGTCACGAACAATGTGATCACGCCACCCCCGCTCGTCACGCCACCCCTGGTCGTGACGCCACCCCCGGTCGTCACGCCACCCCCGGTCGTCGTCCCGCCCCCAGTTGTCGTGACACCACCACCAGTGGTCACGCCACCCCCGGCGGGCGTTCCGGTCATCCCCATCCCGGTCATACCGATTCCGGTGATTCCGGTCGCCGTCGTGCCCGTTTCTCTTAGCCCCCCGCCGGACATCCGGGCCCTCCCGATCAGTCCGCGGCCGGGACTCACCAGCGCTCCGCTGGCCTCCTCCGTCACACCGGTGATCTCGACCCCGGGGACCTTGACCCCCGTGATCTTGACCCCGGTGAGCACCGCTCCGATCGCGCCCACCCAGCTCTCGGCGGTCGGCGTCCCCACTGCGAAGGTCTTGGGGAGCACCCTTGCGTTCACCGGCTCGGACTCCCGATCGATGAGCATCTTCGCTCTTGTGGCCCTGCTGCTCGGCGGTCTGTTGCTCCTGCTCTCAGGAGCGTTCGGTCGCTTCAACCGAGATAACGGCCTCAGCGCTTAGCGGTAAGCCGACGCCTGCAGCTCGAAGAGGCGGGCGTAGGTTCCGCCGAAAGCCATCAGCTCGTCGTGGGTACCGAGTTCGCTGATCCGGCCCCCGTCCACGGTGACCGCACTGCTTAGCGACTGACTCTCAACCGCTGAATACCCGCCGAGCCCTCACGACCGCACGACGTACCCGGTACCGCGCACGGTGTGAATCATGCGAGGCCCGTGGGCCTCGAGCTTGCGGCGCAACGAACTCATGTGGACTTCCAGCAAGTGGTTGTCGGCGTCGTACGCCCATACCTGGCCGAGGAGCTGGCCTTTGGGAACCACGCGGGTGCGATTGCGTATCAGAATGCCGAGCAGTTTGAACTCGATAGCCGTGAGGGCGATTGGCGAGTCGGCCATCGTTACCGACTGAGTGCCTTCGTCGACGACGAGGTCACCGCACTCCCATACCTGGGCCACGGTGTGGCCAGTGCGGCGCAAGACGGCCCGCACGCGCCATGAGAGTTCCTCGGGGTCGAAGGGCTTGACGATGTAATCATCGGCGCCCATGCGGAATGCGACGTGGATGTCTTCGGCCGAGTCGGCCCCGGTGACAAAGATGATTGGCAGATCACCATTCTGGCGTAGGCGCCGGGCGACTTCGGCACCGTTGATACCACCGGGAAGGCCGCCGTCGAGGAGGGCAAGGTCGGGCTTGAACGTCTCGGCCTCTTTGAGGGCGGTGTTGCCGTCGACAACGGCGCAAACTGTGTAGCCGTCGTCCTCCAGAATGGCGGATAGGAGGGCACTTGTAGCGGGGTCATCCTCTACGACGAGAACCCGCACTTCAGCCATCGGCTACGCCTTCCTGAATATTGAGCAGATCTTGATCTTATCTTGATCTCACCTTGAGGTTGGCGGTCGTTAATAGAGCTGAGGTCACGAACACGGGACCCGAGACCCCCGAAAGGCTGGGACACCATGAATATCCGCTCAAAGATCACGGCAGTCGCCCTGACTACCGGAATCGCTGTCGCCGGTCTTGCCGGTGTCGCCGGTCCTGCTCAGGCGGCTACCACCGGAGACACGACTACCACCTTCATTTTGACGGCAGGCAGCCTTGCTATCACCGTTCCGGCTTCCAAGGCCCTCGGGTCGGTCG
>JALZBN010000304.1 GCA_030947365.1 Actinomycetota bacterium | reverse complement strand
CCCTCACCGCCGTGTTTCCCGATGCGAAATCCACCCTGGCGCGCTTCGGCGCGAAGCTATAGCCTTTCATAGCTCTTCATCTACACCCTTCCCCCTTTGTGGCTTACGTTTCAGAGTGCCCTTTCCCGTGCTCCGGGGGCCGATTCGGTCCGGATCACACGGCAAACGGCAGCTGCAAAGTTCATCGGAGGAAGTGTGCGCAGATTCTTCACGACTACCGAAGCGCTGGCAGGAGGCATGACGCCAGATCGGCTGGCATGGGGCGAGAAGGTCGGACACTGGCGGCGTGCCGCGGAGGCGTCTATGTAGAGGGTCCGGCGCGACCGGACCGGTTCGAGCGGGCGATAGCGGCGGTCATAGGTAGCGGCGGGGTAGCAAGCGGCACGCTTGCCGGCGTACTCCACGACCTCGACAACGTGCGCCTGCTAGGTCCGCCGCACGTCACCCTGCCGCGAGACCGCCGGACCCGCCAACGGGGGGCGCGCCACCGCAACCTTCCACCCGAACGCATCACCACCGTGTCCGGCATCCGGTGCACCGACGGACTTCAGACCCTGATCGACCTGGCCGTCGCCCTCGATGAGCTCAGGTGGGAACAGGCGGCCGAGTCCGCGTTCCACAAGAAGCTCACCACCGTCGGCGCGCTCGAAGAAGCACTCCCGGCACTAGGCCGGGCCAGGACCCCCGGCACGCGCCGGATCCGGCGCGTCCTAGGACTACGCCCCCCGGGCGCACCGCCAACAGAAAGCCTCCTCGAAACTCTGATGGTGCAGCTCGTGCGTGCCGTCCCCGGCCTTCCCGAGCCGGTCCGCCAGCTCGAGATCTACGACGAGTATGGCAACCTGATCGCCCGCATCGATCTGGCCTGGCCCGATCTCGGGCTGTTCGCCGAGCTCGACGGCGAGCAACACAAGGGCCAGCCGGTCTACGACGCCAACCGGGAGACCGCCGTGGTCGCCCACACCGGTTGGCTGTGCGCCCGCTTCTCCTGGACGGAGGTCACCAAGACGCCCACACCCACGGCGCGCCGGCTCGAAAGGATCGCCGAGCAGTGCCGGCTGCGGCCGGCCCATCCGCGCCGGCCGCGCCGCCTAATCGCCCCGTTGCTCCTTGAGGAACTCCTCTAGCTCGGCGGCCAAGGCGTCGCCCGTCTGGAGCTCAAGCGGCGGATGCTCGTCGTCGTCACGCTCCTCTTCGAGGCGGCGCACGTAGGCGGCCACGTCGTCGTCGGACTCGACCACCTCGCTCACCTGGCGTTCGTAGTCGAGGGCCTCCTGTTCGAGCTGGCTCGTGACCACCGACATCGAGAGCAGCCGGGTGGCCCGCTGCACCAACGCCAACGTGGCCTTCGGCGAGGGGGTGGCCGCGACGTAGTGCGGCACCGCGGCCCACAGAGATGCGGACTGGATGTGCACCCGGGTGGCGGCGTCGTGGAGAACACCGAGGATGCCGGTGGGTCCCTCGTAAGTGGAGTGTTCGAGGCTGAGCCGCTTCACCAGGTCGGGGTCGGCCGCCGTACCGGTGATGCGCACCGGCCGGGCGTGCGAAACGTCGGCCAGGAGCGCGCCGAGCGTGACGATGAGCTCGACGTCGAGCTGGCGGGCGATGCCCATGATCTCGTCGCAGAACGTGCGCCAGCGCAGCTGCGGCTCGGCGCCGATGACGAAGACGACGTCGTGGTCGCCGCCGGGAACCCGGGCAAACGACACGTCGATGCTGGGCCACACGATCTCTCGCGCCAGCCCGTCGGTGAGCCGCACCTCGGGCCGGGTGGCCGAAAAATCGAAGAATTCCTCGGCGTCGATCGTGGCAAAGGCGCGTGCACCCCAGCGGGCGCTGAGGTAGCGGGCCGCCGCTGTGGCCGCGTCGGCGGCGTCGTTCCATCCTTCGAAGGCAGCGACGAGAACTGGTCGGTGAAGCTGAGGGCGATCGTCCCAGCGGACGTGGTCCATTTCCTCAAGCGTACCCGTACGCTGGTGTCATGCCCGGCGTTCCGGAAACCTTCTCGCCCGTCACCCGGGCCTGGTTCGAGGCGACCTTCGCCGAGCCCACACCGGCCCAGTCCCAAGGTTGGGATGCCATCAGCCGGGGCGACCACACCCTGGTGCTCGCGCCGACCGGGTCGGGCAAGACGCTCGCCGCCTTCCTGTGGTGCCTCGACCGGCTGGTGAGCGTGCCGGTACAAGATGGACGCACGGGGTGCCGGGTGCTCTATATCTCGCCGCTCAAGGCGCTGACCTACGACGTGGAGCGCAACCTGCGGGGGCCGTTGGCTGGCATCACCCTGGAGGCCGAGCGCCAGGGTTTGCCCGCGCCCGCGGTCAAAGTGGCCACCCGCACCGGCGACACGCCCCAGGCCGACCGGCGCGACATCGTGCGCCACCCGCCCGACATCCTCATCACCACCCCGGAATCGCTCTACCTGAT
>JALZBN010000303.1 GCA_030947365.1 Actinomycetota bacterium | reverse complement strand
TCATTGACCTGGCCGCGCTCTCGGCGCGTCTCGACCTCAGCTTCGGTCAGCCCACGTTCCACATCGATGTCGTCTCGATCCACGAGGTGCAATCCTCACACGGCGGTCGCTACGACAGAGTGCGCAGTCCCGACGTGAAACTTGTCGTCGCCCGAAAACCGAGTTCCTCGGCGGCGCGCTCGGGCGAAGCGAACACATGGCGCACGTCGCCGGCGCGCCATGCGCCAGTGACAACCGGCGGCCGCGCCGGCGAGAGGGCGCGAGCCAGCTCTCCCACCGTGCGGGGAACACCGCTGCAGACGTTGAACGCGGTGAAGCCAGACCCGAGCGGCGCCGTCAGAGCGAGAACGTTGGCCCGAGCCACGTCGGAGACGTGCACGAAGTCACGGGTCTGATGCCCATCCTCGAAGACTTGCGGAGGTTGGCCCGTCGCGACCGCGCTCTGAAAGATGCTGGCCACCCCTGCGTAGGGCGTGTTGCTCGGCATGCGCGGCCCGTAGACGTTGTGATATCGCAGCGCCACAGCGGTGTTGCCGCGCTCGCGGCTGTACACGCCCCAGAGATGCTCCTGGTGGAGCTTGGTCGCGGCATAGACGTTGCGCGGATCGGTCGGCGCCGACTCATCGACCGCCTCGGCCACGACCTCGGCCGCGCAGATCGGGCAGGGCGGCTCGAACCCGCCCGCATCCAGCCGTTCGGGGTCACGGGGCCCGGCGCGCACGACCCCGTGGGCGCCGCACCGGTAGCGCCCTTCGCCGTAGACCACCATGCTGCTCGCCAACACCATCCGCCCGTCAAAGCCGAGACGATGCAGGGCCAAGAGGCCGGCGGCAGTGCCGGCATCGTTGTCGTCGACATAGTCGCCGATGTCGGCGAAGTCGACCCCGAGCCCAACGCGCGCCGCTTGGTGGGACACAGCGTCGACACCGACCATCGCGGCCTCCCACGCCAGCACGTCACGCACGTCGCCGCGCTGGTAGTGAGCGCCGGGATTTGGAAACCGCGGTTCCGCCCGATCGAGCACAGCCACGTCGTGTCCGTCGTCAATAAGCGCGTCGACGACGTGTGACCCGATAAACCCGGCGCCCCCGGTAACTAGAACCCTCACGAGGTCGATCCGTTGCGAGGGAGTGGGAGCCGAACGGTGAACCGGCAACCGGGCCCATCGTTCGCCACCGCGATTTCACCGGAGTGGGCGGTGACAAGGCCCTTGGCGATCGCCAGACCGAGGCCGGCGCGGGTGTCGGCCTCCGGGGTCCGCGCCGCCTCACCACGGAACGCAAGGTCGAAGACCCGCTCGAGCTCCGATGGGTCGATTCCGCCGCACGCGTCCGCCACCGACACGTAGGCCGCGTCGTCGGCCACCCCGGCCTCGACCCAAACAGTGCCGTCGCTCGGTGTGTGACGGATGGCGTTCTCGAGCAAGTTGCGCAACACCCTCGACACTTCAGGAACCGACAAGACCAGGTCGGGCGGTTGTTCGACCAACTTCCCCTCCAGCCGTACGCCCTTGGCCGCAGCAACAGGATCGGCGGCCGCCAAGGCGTCGGACACGACGTCGCTGAGCGACGCCTTCTCGAGCTGGAGCCGAAGCGTGCCGGCTTGGATTCGGCTCAGCTCGAACAGGTCGTCGACCAGCTCTGCCAAGCGGTCCGCCTCGAGCCGGAGGGTGCGGTAGTAGCGGGCGACGGTCACGGGGTCGTCGACCACGCCGTCCTCCAGCGCTTCGGTGACGGCGCGGATGCCGGCGAGCGGCGTGCGTAGGTCGTGGGAGACCCACGCCACCAGCTCCCGGCGCGACGCATCCAGCGCCCGCTCCGATGCCCGGGCCTCCTCCAATCGCACCGCCGATCGCTCGAGTTCACGGGCGAGGGCGACGAGTTCGGCCCCGGCCGCAGCGCCGAAGTCATGGAGGTCGAGGGCGGTGTCGCCGTCTCCCAGCCGTCGGGCTGCCGACTGCAGCAATCGGGCCGCGCTGACCACCCGGTGGCCCAGCACGAGCGCGGTCAGGATCCCGACCGTGCCTCCGGCGACGAGCACGACGGCGAGTGCGTGAAGGTCGGCCTCGGCGACGTACATGTCCGCGCCGGCTGCGAGCGCGCCGGCGGCGACCGCAGCAACAGCAGTCATGGTGACCACGACCGCCTGGACGGCCAGCGACGAGCGCCGGACCAGGGTCAGTGCCACCCAACCAACCACGCCGGCGGCCAGAGCGGCGGCTGTCGCCAGGCCGGCCAGACTCAGGGCGTCTTGTGTGTCCATACCGACCAAGGCCGAGATAACCGCAGTCGCGAACAGTCCGCAGGCGGCGGTAAGGATGACCACCCGGCGGGGCATGGATAGTGCAGAGCGGATGGTGGTCACAGCTCGAAGCGGTAGCCGAGGCCCCACACCGTCTGGATGCGCTCGGGTCTCGACGGGTCGATCT
>JALZBN010000302.1 GCA_030947365.1 Actinomycetota bacterium | reverse complement strand
GGTGCCGCCGGCGCGGGCTGCCAGTAGGCGGGTTCTCCCGGCTGGCCCGCGGGCGGCCCCTCGAGTGTCGGCTCCTCAAACGTGATCGTGTCGAATCTGGTCTCGTCCATGATGTGCATCATCGGGGTGCTGCCTGTGGGTCCGCTGTGAACCCGCCGAACGATGGCTGTGACTTTTCACAGGCAACTCACAGCTGGGGCCCAACCACTCGCAAGCCGCGGCCACAATGATCCGAGCGGCATACCGCCTTCACCTTCAGGGAGGATCCAGAGATGAACAGGACGCTGAAGATCGTGGTCGGGGTGGTGATCGGGTTGGCGGTGCTCATACCGGCCGGTACCTTTGTCTACCTCCACTTCATCCAGGGCGACGCACCGGCGCCGCTGTCCCTTTCGTCCACGCCGTCGACGACCGCCTCCGGCGATAACCCAACCGTCTCTACGCCGAGCGGGAGCACGAGCATCGCTGGCACCTGGCGGCCGACGGCGCAGTCGATCTTCGGCTACCGGGTCAAAGAAGTGCTGTTCGGCCAGAGCAAGGACGCCGCCGGAAGAACGAGCAAGGTCACCGGCACACTCGTCATCGACGGCGACAAGGTCACGACGACAGATCTCTCGGTCGACATGGCTTCGATCTCGAGCGACTCGGGCCGCCGCGACGGGGAGTTTCGAGGGCGGATCATGAACGTCGCCAAGTACCCCACCGCCACGTTCAAGCTCACCCAGCCCATCCAGATCAGCGATACGGCCACGGGCACAATCTCGGCCAAGGCGACAGGTGACCTCACCCTCCACGGCACGACCAAGACCGTCTCCTTCGACCTCAAGGCGCAGCGCGACGGCGCCCAGTTCAAGGTCAACGGCACCATCCCCATCAAGTTCGCCGACTGGGGCATTCCCAATCCGTCGAACACCGTGGCTAGCACCGAGGACAACGGGGTGCTCGAATTTCTGGTTGTCTTCGAGAAGGCCACCTGAGATTTCGCGAAATCCTCAGGTTTTTCCTATTGACTTCCACAGGCAAGAGGGCGCATTGTGTGAGTAGCCCAGTTCCGAGCACTGAGGAACGCTGCTCATGACCGACGCGGTGCAAGCCGCTGAGGTGCGAGTAGAAGGATCCGGTGCGAAGAGATGGGCAAGGTAGCGAAGCCGAAGCTCAGAGGTAGCCGCAAGGCGACCGACGAACGGAAGCGGAAGATGCCGGCGAGACAAGGTCCCGAGAAGCTCAATGGCTCCGGCCAGCGGGTTACTCGGGGCCGTTTCGCGTCAGGCCGCCTGCGACGGCACCGTTGGTAGGCTGAGGTCGATGGCGAGCGACCTCGACACGACAGTGAGTGACCTCCTCCGAGGCGTCGACCAGCGCTACACCAGCGGACGGCGCGGGCTGGTGAACCTCCTCGCCACCGCCGGGCGGCCGCTCAGCATTCCCGAGATCCTGACCCAAGACACCAGTGTTCCCCAGAGCTCGGTCTACAGGAACCTGGCCGTGCTGGAGCAGGCAGGGGTGGTGCACAAGGTCATGGCCACCGACGAGTTCTCGCGCTTCGAGCTCACCGAGGAGCTGACCCGCCACCACCACCATCTCGTCTGCGTGAGTTGCGGCACCGTCGACGACTACACCGTCTCGCCCGGTCTGGAGCAAACCATGGCCACCACGATCGACGAGGTGTCGGCGAAGACCGGGTTCCACATCCAGGCTCACCGCATCGACTTGCTCGGCCGCTGCGCCCGCTGCGGTTAGGCGGCCAGCGCGCGCCGGGCGAGGGCTGACACCACGAACGACGCCACGGCCGTGAGTGCGATCGCCCCTCCCGCGGCCAGGCCCCACACGGCGGATATGGCCAGCCCGATGGCTCCGCTTGCCGCGCCGATGCCGGCGGCGACCGCCATCATCGGCCCGATGCGATCGACCCACAGCCGCGCCGTCAGCGCCGGCACGGTCAGCAGCGCGATCGCCAGCAAGGTGCCAACGGCGGGCACCGCCATCACCATCGTCACCGTGACGAGCGTGAGGGCGAGTAGGTCGATGGCGACCGTGCGGTAGCCGGCAGCCGCGGCCCCCCCGGGGTCGAACGCCCCCAGTACGAGCTCCTTCTGGGTACCGGCGACCACGAGAAGAACGACAGCCCCCACGGCGGCTGTCAGGGCGAGGTCACCACTCGTCACGGTGAGGACCGAGCCGACAAGGAACGCCGAGAGATCCTTGGAGCCGCTCGACTGCGATGACAACACGAGCACCCCGACGGCGAAGGACCCTGCCAGCACAACACCGATGACGCTCGAGTCGTCGAGCGCTCTGACGGTGCCGAGGGCGACGACGGCGAGAACGACCAGGAGCCCGAACGCGCTGCCCCCGAGAAAAAGGCTGACCCCGAGCACCGATGCCAGCACGATTCCTGGAAACGTCGCGTGTGACATGGCCACCACGA
>JALZBN010000301.1 GCA_030947365.1 Actinomycetota bacterium | reverse complement strand
GGGCGGCGGGGGCGGTGCGGGCGCGCCGCGCCGCACCAACTTCTCCGACGTCGCCGCGGCCGAGGAGGCCATCGTCGAGCTGTCGGAGGTGCGCGACTATCTCGCCGATCCCGCCGCGTTCCAACGCATGGGCGCGCTGCCGCCGAAGGGCGTGCTGCTGGTGGGGCCGCCGGGGTGCGGCAAGACGTTGCTGGCGCGCGCCGTGGCCGGCGAGGCCGACGCCAACTTCTTCTCCATCTCGGGCTCGGAGTTCGTGGAGTCGTTGGTGGGGGTCGGCGCGGCGCGGGTGCGCGACCTGTTCTCCCAAGCGCGGGCGCAGCGCCCGGCGATCATCTTCATCGACGAGCTCGACGCCGTGGGCCGCCAGCGCGGCGCGGGGCTCGGCGGCGGACACGACGAGCGCGAGCAGACCCTCAACGAGTTGCTGGTGCAGATGGACGGGTTCTCACCGTCGCAGGGCGTGGCCGTGCTGGCCGCCACCAACCGCATCGACATCCTCGACCCGGCGCTGTTGCGCCCGGGGCGCTTCGACCGTCACGTCACCATCGACCGCCCCGACCGCGACGGCCGCCTCGCCATCCTGCGGCTGCACGCGACGGGCAAGCGCCTGGAGGATGCCGACGTCGACCTTCCCGAGGTGGCGCGCCAGACGCCGGGGTTCACCGGCGCCGACCTGTTCAACGTGTTGAACGAGGCCGCATTGTTGGCCGTGCGGGAGAAGGCTCCCGCGGTCGGACGGTCGCAGCTCGAGGAGGCTGTCGACCGGGTCGTGGCCGGACCCAAGCGGCGCGGCATGCTGCTGTCGGCTGCCGACAAGCGGCGCATCGCCGTGCACGAGGCCGGCCATGCCGTGGTTGCCGGCGCGCTGGGCAAGGCGGGTTCGATCGACAAGGTTTCCGTCATCGCCCGGGGACGGGGCATCGGGCATCTGGCCCTCGTCGCCACCGAGTCGGCGCTGCCGACCCGCGAAGACATGGAGACGATGATCGCCATCGCCATGGCCGGCGGCGCGGCCGAGAAGCTGGTGCTGGGCCAGCCGTCGGTAGGGTCGGAGGCCGACCTCGAGCGGGCCACCAACACGGCGCGCGACATGGCCGGTCGCTACGGCATGAGCGATCGCCTCGGCCCGGTGCGCCTGCTGCGGGAGCACAAGGAGGTGTTCCTCGGGCGCGACTACCTGCTCACTCGCGAGGTCTCCCAGCCCACGCTCGAGCGCATCGACGGCGAGGTGCGCCGCATCGTGGAAGAGCAGGAGGTGCTGGCCCGTTCGGTGCTGGAGGCCAATGCCGGCGCGCTGTCGGCGCTCACCGACGCGCTACTCGAGAACGAGACGGTGCAGGGCGCGCCGTTGGCGGCGCTGCTCGATCGGGTGACGGCGCGCAACTCGGTCGCCGACCCGCGATGAAGGCGGCGGCGCTGCTCGTGCTGGGCGCGGTGCTGACGGCCGTCGCCGGCCCCTTCGCCGGCGCGGCCACCGGCGCGCCGGCGCGGGTACGGGCCCAGGTGCGGGTGACGACCCAAGAAGTGGGTACGCCCTACGAGCTGTTCGGCGTCTCGTTTCCCGACGCCCAGCACGGCCACGTGGTCGGCACCGTGGGCACGATCCTGTCGACGGTTGACGGCGGCGCGTCCTGGCAGCCGCAGACCGCGCCGCTGGGCGTGGGGGAGGACGGCGCGGCCGAAGTGGTCGACGCGGTCTCGTTCCCCGACCCGCAGCACGGCCACGCTGTCGGCTCGACCGGCTCGTTGCTGGCGACATCCGACGGCGGCGCCACGTGGGCCTCGCAACCCCCACCGCCGCCGGTGCAGCTCGACGGCAACGCCGTGGCGTGGTCGTTCCGCGCCGTGTCGTTCTCCGATGCCAACCACGGGTACGCGATCGGCGGGCGGGGGAGTCTGCTCGCCACCACCGACGCCGGCGCGTCGTGGCAGGTGTTCAACAATCCCGGCTTCGGCAACCTAATGGGAGTGGTGTCGATCGGGCCGACCCAGGGCCAAGCGGTCGGGTGGTCGGGGCACGTGGCCGGCGGCATACCGTTCGTCACCGTGGCGACGGCCGATGGCGGCAAGACGTGGGAACCTCGACCGAGCGACTTCGGCCCCGGCGTCGACGCCCTGAACTTCAACGCGGTGGCGTTCCCCGACCCGCTGCATGGTTATGCAGTCGGCGACGGTGGGCGCATCGTGGCCACGGCCGACGGCGGCCACACCTGGACCTTGCAGCGCGGCGGCGCCAACGAGGTGATGAGCGGGGTCGTATTCCGTGACGCCAAGCGCGGAGTCGTGGTGGCAACGGCCACGCTGACGACCGGCGTGCAGAAGGCCTTGGTCTTCGCCACCGACGACGGCGGCCTCACCTGGGTGTCCCGCTTCGCGCCGGACACCGTCCGCCTGCGGGGTGGCGTCGCCTTCGCCGACCAGTCCACCGC
>JALZBN010000061.1 GCA_030947365.1 Actinomycetota bacterium | reverse complement strand
AAAGTCGAAGTCAGCGGCGGTGAAAGGCGAGTCGACGGGGGTGTCTACATAGTCGTCATCGGTGCCGAGGGAGAAGGGCGCGGGAACACAGTTGCCGGTCTGGGTTGGCGAGAAGCCCGCCGAGGACTTGATGACGACGCCCGGCTTACAGAGCCGGGCCTTCACCTCAAAGATCGATCCCGACATGCCCGCCGGCACGTTGACATGGACGTGCACCTTCGAGCCCTCGACCAAGCCCACGAGCGGGCCGGTAGGAGCCACGTTGGTCTGCCCGGTGCCCACGACGGTCGCCAAGACCACGGGGTCGGGCGTGCCCACCGTGTCGGCCCCGGCGGGGCTGATGGCCGCGGAGGCGACGGCTGCTGTACCCAGGGCCCCAATAGCGGCACCTGCAAGTACAACCTTTCGGCGTAGTGCTCGATTGAAGGTTTTCACCAGTTCCTCCCGCGATGAGCGAAGCCGCGCCGCCGGATGCGGACACAGGACGGACCGTTTCTCGCACACGAAGGTGAACGGCCATCGGGCCGACGGGAAACCAGGGGTGAACGGGGGGCCACAACCTCCGGGCGCGCCGCTACCTCCGGCGCACCAGCGCCACTATTGGGGGCAGCGCCACCAGCGGCAGCAAGATAAGGACAGGTATCAGCGGTACGCCGCCGATACCTGGCCTCAAGTAGGCCACCGGCGCGGCTTTGCGCGACGCGCCACTCCCGCCACCGACGGCCTGCACCACTCCGGCACGACCGGCGCCGAGGCTGGCGTCCGCGCCGAGGGCGGCTTCTGTTCCCCCCGACCCCGCGCCACCTGACGCGCCGGCCGTCGCTCCGGCTGCCGATGCATTTCCGGCGCCGCCGCCCGAGCCACCGGTCCCCGTGCCGCCGTCACCCCCAGCGCCACCCACCCCGCCAGCTCCGCCCGGCGGCACATCCTTTAGCGGGTCCGGCGGGCTTCCGGCGCCGACGCCGAGTGAGCCACCGAAGCGCGGGTTGGCACAGTTACTACTGTTCAACTGCTCGGGCTGGGTGCCCTGCATCCGACCTATCGAGTTCGCCATCTCCTGAGACAAGTTCGGGGGAAGGGGCGAATAGCCGATGCGCGACATATTGACCTGGCCGTCGCAGGCAACGTAGCGCAGCCACTTGCTGAGCGTCTCGGTGATACCGCCGTTGGTGTACGGACCCTTGCACGTTGGTCGCTCGCCGGCGGGCGCGCACTGGGTAACCATGTAGCTGTAGGCGGATAAGGGGTAGGCGTCGGGGTTGGGCGAGTTGTAGACGCCGGATAGCTCTTGGCTGAGGTCCGGTCGCAAGGTTGCGGCTTCGAGCGCGGCGGAAATGTTCTGGGCGTATGGCAACACCCACTGACCGGCCTGGTTCTGAACCCACGAGGCGGGTACGTGATACGTCTTGGCGTAGCCGAACTCGTCGTAGGCAATGGACCATTTACCGTCGGAGCTCGCTACGAACTGGGCGATCTGGTCGGAGCCACCCAACGCCTGGGTGCGGGGGGCAAAGTTCGGCGCGCTGTCTAGTTGGATGATGCGCACCTTCGTCGGCAACTGGTTGCGCCCCGCCCACGCTGCGAACTTGTCGGGGATCATGTGGGAGACGAAGTCGTAGAACAGCGCCGTGGTGCCTGACTGCCCCCCGCGGTACACGACATTGATCGGCTGATCGGGGAGTTCGAGTCCCTTGTTGTCGGCGCTGATGGCGGGGTCGGCCCAAGTCGTGATGTCGCCAATGAATATGCGGCTGATGGTCTCACGGGACAGATGGAGGTAGTCGACCTTGCGGCCCGCCTTGTCCTCGGCGTTATACATGATCGCCACGGCACCGGCGACGTCGGGCACGTACTGGTAGCCGCGGGAGTCGGCGCCCCCGACAGATCCCAAGGCCGAGAACTCGGCTTCGGTGCCGGCGAAGTCGATCAACGACTGCCCGAAGGAGGTGAGGCCCTGCGGCGAGCCGGTCGGCAGGTAGTTGACGTCGAGACCGCTGGTCTGTGCGTCAGCGACCCATTGCTGCATGGCAAGGGCGACATAGGTGGAACCGGAGCCGTTGATCTTCGCCGGTGAAGCGCCGGCCGACGAGGAGCCGACCGAGAGCAACAGGAGCGTGGCCGCGCCGAGCGCAGCACCGAGGCGAGTGCGCGCCGTCATCCGAAACGACCCTGCACGTAGTCGAGGGTCCGCGAGTCGGTAGGCGAGGAGAACATGACCTCGGTGGGGCCCTGCTCGATCACCCGACCCGGCTCATTCTCGGCCGCCAGGAAAAAGGCGCAGGTATCAGACACCCGATGGGCCTGCTGCATGTTGTGGGTCACGATCACTATCGTCACCTGGTCTCGCAGTTCGGAGATGGTCTGCTCGATGCGGCGGGTCGACGTCGGGTCGAGCGCCGAGCAGGGCTCGTCCATCAGCAGCACGTTCGGATGCACCGCGAGCGACCGGGCGATGCAGAGGCGCTGTTGCTGGCCGCCGGATAGCGCGCCGCCCGGTGAGTCGAGCCGGTCGCGGACCTCGCGCCACAGGCCGGCGCGGGTAAGCGACTGTTCAACGAGCGCGCCGGTATCGTCGCACTTGATCCGGGCCAGCTTGAGGCCCGAGACAACGTTGTCGCGGATGGTCATCGCCGGGAAGGGGTTGGGCTTCTGGAACACCATCCCGATGCGCGTGCGCACCTGTTGGGCGCGGACACCCCGCGTGTAGATGTCCTCGCCGTCGAGGAGGATCTCGCCCGCGAATGCCGCGCTCGGCACGAGCTCGTGCATCCGGTTGAGCATCCGCAGGAACGTGGACTTGCCACATCCCGACGGTCCGATGAGTGCGGTCACCGCGCCCTTGGGCATCTCCAAGTCGACGCCCTCGAGGACGAGACGGTCACCGAACCAGGCACAGGCATCGCGCGCCACGATCGTGGCCGGACCCGGCGGCGGACCGCCTTCGAGTCGCACTGGCTCGAGATGGTGGACGGCGCCGTTCATGGGTGGGGAAATGAGATCGGTCACGCCTGGACCTCCGTTTTCGTTCGGCGAATGCGAAGCCACAGTTGGCGCCGGCTCGAGACGACCGACCGGTCGCGCCCGATCCAGCGAGCGAGCAGGAACAGCCCCAGCACGATGAGCATGAGGACGAACGCGCCGACGAACCCGCGCGAGATCGCGTGCACGTCGGGTTTGCGGATGTTGCGGTAGACGAAGAGCGGCAGGCTTTCCTGTGCGCCCGAGAACGGATTGGCGTTCATGAGGTCGTAGCCGAACGCGGTGAACAGGAGTGGCGCGGTTTCGCCAACGGCGCGTGCGATGCCGAGCACAACCCCGGTCGTGATGCCGGTGCGCGCCGTGGGTAGGACGACCGACCAGACCGTGCGCGCTCGGGAGGCGCCGAGGGCCTGGCTCGCCTCTCGCAAGCCGTCGGGAACCAGCCGGAGGACGACCGTCACCGTCTGGGTGATAGTCGGCAGCATGATCATGGCCAAGGCCAGGCTGGCCATGAAGCCGTTGAAGCTGAAGAGGGTGGACTGCTTGGCGAAGGGCAGGATGAGCACGGCGAAGATGAAAAGGCCGGCCACGACTGACGGCAGCCCGCTCATGGCATCTACAAAGATCCGCACGGGCCGGCGCCAACGGCTGCGTGACTCGTTCAGGAACACGGCGGTGAGGAGGCCGAGAGGCAGCGACCACAACAGCGCCAAGCCGACTTGCTCGACCGTACCGATGATTGCGTGGGCTCCCCCGCCGGCAGTTGCAGGAAGAATCGGCGTGACCCCTCGCTGGTCGTGAACGAAGAAGGCGGCGCGCAGTGTGGGAACGCCCTTGACGACGACGTAACCGATGAGCCAGGTGAGCGGCACCAGCAGCACGCAGGCTCCCACTACGACGATGGCGGACATCGCGCGGTCGGCGGCGACGAGGCTGCCGTAGCGGTCGAGCAGGACGAAGTAGTAGATGGCGATGAAGGTGCCGAAGGAACACACGAGGAACGCGAACCAGCCAACGCCATCGGTGAGCCGGGCGAACAGGAGCCAACAGAGCGACACCGCACTTACCGCGCTGGCCACAAGGAGCAACAGGTCTTCGGGCGAACGCTCGGACGGACGGCGCGCCAGGCGGGGCCGCCCTGGTGGCCGGACGCGCGACGCGTCAAGGACCGGCGCGCTCACAGGTCGACTCCGACGCCCGAGCGGCTTCGTGACACGACGACCGACGCGATCATGTTGGTGGCCAACGTGACCAGGAAGAGCACCAGCCCGGCGGCCATGAGACCCGAAGTGGTGAAGTCGTCACTGCCGGCCCGCTGGGCGATGAACCCCGACACTGTGGCGCCTCCGTTTTGCAGCACCTTGATGGTGAGCTGCGGCACTTGGGGAAGCAGAAGCGCTACCGCGATCGTCTCGCCGAGGGCCCGGCCGAGACCAAGCATCGAGCCTCCGATGATGCCACCGCGGCCATATGGCAAGACGACGGCGCGGATCATGCCCCAACGGGTCGCGCCGAGCGCAAGCGCGGCCTCCTTCTCCCCTGGCGGAGTCTGCGCAAACACCTCGCGAACTACCGACGTGACGATCGGCAGCGCCATCAGCGAGACGACGATGCCGGCGATGAACATCGACCCCGTGAATCGAGCACCCTTGTCGGTTGCGAAAAGCGGGATCCACCCGAAGTGGCGGGTCATCCAGCGGGCGAGCGGGACCAGCTGGCCCGACAGAAACAGGAAGCCCCACAGCCCATAGAGCAGGCTCGGGATCGCCGCCAGCAGGTCCACAAGGGCGGTCAGGTAGCGGCGGCTCTTCCGGGTTGAGTACTCGGTGATGAACAGTGCGGTGATCGTGCCGAGCGGGATGGCGACGCTGACAGCGATGGCCGCGACAAGCACCGTTCCCATGAGCAGCCCGAACACTCCGATACGGGGTGGCTTCACGTCGGTTCGCCACTCGCTCCGGGTGAGAAACTGGAAGATCCCGCTCTCCGACAGGGCGTTCCGGCTACGCAGGAGCAGGAACAATCCGACCAGGGCCAGGAGTACCAGCACGAAGATCCCCGCGCCAAGCGTCACCCGGTTGAACCACCGGTCCACCACGCTCGGATCGTCGGTGACCACTCTCGGCGTGCGCGCCGGCGCCAACTGGTCGCTCATGGGTTGGAGCCGACCTCGAAACGGAAGCCCACGCCTCGAACCGCGATGATGCGGCGGATCCCGTCGCTCGCCTCGAGCTTCTCCCTCAGGCGCCGCACCTGGAAATCGAGCACGCCGTTCCCGTCGCCGCTCAGCCCGCACGCGGCCGCGAGCCGCCTTCGCAGCAGCACACGGCCTGGGTTGGCAAGCAAAACCTCCAAGATGGCGACTCCCATGTCGCTGAGCTCGATCGCTTCGCCCGCGAGCGTGACCCGGCGCCCAACCGTGTCAAGGGCCAGGGGCCCACCCACCAAGCGCTCTGGGGGGGTGGCCAGCCGTGGCGGAAATCGACGCAGCAAAGCCCGCAACCGGGCGACGAGCTCTCGTGGACCGACATCTTTCGGGATGAACGTGTCCGCGCCCGCGGCGAGCGCGGCGAGGATCACCGCTTCGGAAAGCCTTGGCCCCACTGCGAACATCGCTGCGGCCGTGCGCGACCGGACCTCGTTGCACAGCACTGCTCCACCTCCGTCGGCGCGAGAGAAGTCGACGCCGACGACGTCAGAGTGGGTGGTCGATATGCGGATCAGAGCAGCCGCGGCGTCGGTTTCGGTTTGGATGTCGAATTGCTCGGCGCGCAGAACCTCGCTGGCGCGCCGGGCCCAGACCTCGTCGCTCACGACGAGGAGGATCCGACCGGCGAACCACTCCTCGCCCGAACCCTCCCCGTGGGCGCGCTCGGACGGCGAAGGCTGCGTGACGCCAAGCGGCTCCACGTCAGCTGCGGTCATCCGAACGACCCTACGGATGGAGGGTGAACCGGAGGTGAACGGCAGGTGGCCAAACCGTGTGCGCGACGTGAAGACCGCACAAGGCCCGTGTCGACGGTGCGACCGCATCGAGATTCCACCGAACGGGGTCCCGCGCTTCGCGATCAGTTCACGTTGACGTCATGTTGGGGGCGTATCACTGCACCTGGCAGCCAATGCAGTTCCCCGGTGCGCCCGACCCGCGGCAACCCACGACCGCCGCGGGTCGGAGCACCAAGGTTTGATTGGATAACCTGATTGGCAGTGACTGACGTCGAAGCCCGCGCCGGCGCCGACGAAGACTCGGTCTCGTCGGACCCGGCTCCTGAAGCCCGCTACATCAACCGGTACCTGTCGTGGCTCGATTTCGCCGACCGGGTGCTGTCGCTCGCCGCCGACGAAGATCAGCCGCTGCTCGAGCGGGCCAAGTTCCTCGCCATCTTCAGCGAGGGTCTCGACGAGTTCTTCCAGGTGCACGTCGCCGGGCTCAAAGAGCAGGTGTCGGCCGGGTTGGCCGCGAAGAGCCCTGAAGGCCTAACCCCGAGCGAGCAGCTTCGCCTGGTACAGGAGCGGGTGCGCGACGTGATCGCGCGCCAGACGGAAGTGTTCCTCCGTGGCGTCGTGCCCGCGCTGGCCGATGCCGGCATCGTCCTGTCCGACTGGGACTCCCTCGACGACGACGACCGGGCCTATCTAGTCGACGTCTTCGATGAGCGCATCTTCCCAGTGCTGACGCCGCTCGCCGTCGACCCCGGCCACCCGTTCCCGTACATCTCCAACATGTCGCTGAACCTCGCCGTGACGGTGCGCGATCCCAAGGTCGGTGAGCACCGCTTCGCCCGGGTGAAGGTTCCACCGCTGCTCCCCCGTTTCGTCGTGATGCCCGACGGTGAGCGCTTCGTAGCCACCGAGCAGGTCATCGCGTCGCACCTCGAGGCGCTGTTTCCGGGGATGGAGATCGAGACCCACCATCCGTTTCGGGTCACCCGCAACGCCGACCTCGCGTTGGAAGAAGAGGAAACCGACGAC
>JALZBN010000300.1 GCA_030947365.1 Actinomycetota bacterium | reverse complement strand
TAACCGCACGCGCATCATCACCTCGCTCGCCCAGCCGGTGCTCTTCCTCTTCGTGCTCGGCAGCGGCCTGTCGCCGATCCTTCCGGGGGGGAATGGCTCGGTCGACTACCGCACCTTCATGTTCCCTGGCGTGCTGGCCATGACCGTGCTGTTCACGTCGATGTTCTCTGCGGTGTCCATCGTCTGGGACCGTGAGTTCGGATTCTTGCGAGAGATGCTCGTTGCGCCCGTTCGTCGGAGCGCGCTCATCATCGGGAAGTGCCTCGGCGGGGCGACAGTCGCGACGCTGCAAGGCACGATCCTGTTGGCCCTCGCCGGTTTCGTCCACGTGCCGTACTCGCCGACATTGCTCCTGGTCCTGGTCCTCGAGATGGCAATGACCGCGATGATGCTCACGGCCATCGGCGTCATGATCGCCAGCCGACTGGAGACAATCGAATCATTCCAGGTTCTCATGCAGCTGATCGCCCTTCCGATGTTCTTCCTGTCCGGCGCGGTGTTTCCGCTGAACCGCCTGCCGCGTTGGTTAGCGACGCTCACCCGCATCGATCCGCTCACCTATGCCGTAGACCCCATGCGGCGCGCCGTGTTCGATCACCTCTCGGTTCCGGCCGCAACCCGCAACGGACTCGTTCCCGGGCTCACCTGGGGTGGATGGCGCGTCCCTACCGTGCTCGAGCTCGGCATCGTGATCGCCGTGTCGACAGTCTGCCTGTCGGTCGCCGTCGTGCAGTTCTCGCGTGCAGACTGAGGTGGTTCGATGAGCATCAGTCGCCGCGACGTCATTCTCGGCGCGCTGTCAGCCGCGCTGCTAGCAGCGTGTGAGCATGCCCGAGCGGCACGCGCCGGCGCGCCGCCGTCGTCTTCCAGCTCGGTGCCCCGCACCACCACCCCTCAGCCGACGGTCGCGCCGACGGTCCCCACCGGGCCGGCGCGCTTCGTGCAATCCGGTCCAGCCCAAAAATCCGTCGCCCTCACCTTCCACGGGTCGGGTGACGTGGCGCTCACCCAACGTCTGCTCGACGCCGCAAAGCGGGCGAATGCGCCCATTACTGTGTTCGCCGTGGGCCAGTGGCTCGACGCCAACCCCTCCATGGCCACCACCATCAAGTCTGCGGGCCACGAGCTGGCCAACCACACCTACACGCATCCCGCCCTCAAGACGGTCAGCCGGTCGAGTCTCGTGAGCGAGATCACCAAGTGCCGCGACGTGCTCAAGAGGGAGACCGGATCCGGTGGCCGCTGGTTCCGGCCGTCCGGCACCGACGTGCCGACTCAAGCGATGCTCGACGAAGCCGGTGCGGCCGGTTACCCGGTAGTCGTGGGCTATGACATCGATCCCCTCGATTACCAAGACCCAGGCGGAGCGGCCGTTTTGCAACGAGTCAAGGCGGCCCTGCACCCTGGTGCGATCGTGAGTCTTCACACCGGCCATCTGGGCACTGTCGAGGCCTTCGAGCCCGTCGTCGCGGCCATTCGCGCCGCCGGCCTCGAGCCCGTCTTGCTGCGCGACCTACTGGCGTGAGTGTCGGAGGCGTCACCTATCTCGCGGCGTTTGGCGGCGGGCTGGTCTCGTTCCTTTCGCCCTGCGTGCTTCCGATCGTGCCCGGCTACCTCTCGCTTGTCACCGGGCTCGACATCACCGAGATCGAGGAGGGCGCGCCGCACAACCTCGGTCACATTGCTCGCGATACCGGCCTGTTCATCGGAGGGTTCACCGCCGTCTTCCTCTTGCTACAACTCTCGGCGACAGCGGTCAGCCGAGTGGTCTTCCGGAACCACGTGGTCTTGACACGTGTCTCCGGCCTGCTCCTCCTGTCGATGGGCCTCTTTCTCATCGGCTCCCTCGTGCTTCGTTCGCCGTGGCTGTACCAAGAGAAGAGGTTCCATCCCCACCTGTCGCGCTTCGGACCGTTCGCGGCGCCGGTCGCAGGAGCCGCGTTCGGCTTCGGATGGACCCCCTGCCTCGGCCCGATCCTGAGCTCGGTCCTGGTCGTGGCCGCGAACGAGAATCAAGTGGCACGCGGCGCGTTCCTGCTGCTCGCCTACTCGGCAGGGCTCGGCCTCCCGTTTCTCGCAACCGGCCTCGCCTTCGGACGACTCACAGGAGCCTTCGGGTGGGTGAAACGCCATACGGTCGCGCTCACGCTCGTTTCCGCCACCTCGCTGTGCTTCTTCGGCGTACTGCTGACCTTCAACCGGCTGACGTGGGTCACCTCGCGCCTGCAAGAAACAGCCCAGGCCTTAGGCCTGGGCTGGCTCGTCAGACTGGGTTGATCGCTGCGGTCAGTGCACCGGGCCGAAGGCGTCACCTAACTGCTGATCGAGCTTGTCGACGCTCTTCATGGCTTCCTCCGACGACTTCCCCGTGCCTTGACGGATCTTTCCGTCCTTGTTGGTCGTCGTGACGACGACGCTTTCGTTACCGGCGCCGTCGAAGATC
>JALZBN010000299.1 GCA_030947365.1 Actinomycetota bacterium | reverse complement strand
CCCCATACACGAGCGTGGTCTGCCCGTCGCGATGCAGCGTGCCGGCCAACTCGACCTTGTCGACGACGGTGTGATCGACGATCGCGCCGAGCGTGCTCGCCGCCGGCGCCGCGCCGGCCGACTCGGTGCTGGTGCCCGCGGCGGCCATGACGCCGCCCACGAGCAGAACGGCAATCGCCAGTGCGAGGGCCCCAACGACGCGCCGCGACGGAGGCGTGGTCATACCGTTCGCAACGCTTCGGTGGGCGACAGGCGCGCCGCCCGCATGGCTGGGTACAGACCGGCCACCGCACCGATGACGAGAGCGGCGGCGACACCTCCGATGAGCACGGTTGGCGGTATGACGATGCTCCATCCCCGAGTCAGGTCGTAGACAGCAGTCACTCCCGAACCGATGGCGACACCAGCCACGCCGCCGAAGAGGGACAGGAAGAGGGCCTCAGTGAGGAACTGGACCGAGACGTGGCGGCGGGTCGCACCCAACGCTCGGCGCAAGCCGACCTCGGAACGACGTTCGAGCACGGAGATCACCATGACGTTGGCAATACCGACGCCCCCGACGAGCAACGCAACCGCGCCGAGCCCGAGGAACAGTGAGGTGAACGCGCTGCTCGCCGCGGCGCGCGCCGCCAAGGCGTCGGACGGACGCGACACCTGGACCTGGTCGGGGCTCTCAGGATTTGCTGTTGATGGAATGACGGCGCGGACGGTGTCGATGTTGGCGGGGTCGGCGCGCACGTAAAGGACGTCGGCTGCTGTCTTCGTGCCGAACAGTTGTTGGGCGACCGGCGCGCCGATGATGGCCGAGCGGTCGATGTCTTTGGCCAGCTCGATCGGGTTGAGGATTCCCTCCACCTGGAACCACTGGCCCCCGAGCCAGACCCGGGTACCGGGTGCGGCAACGCCGAGCCGCTGCGCGGCAACCGCGCCGAGCACGACAGCCGGGTAACGCGCCGTGGTGGCGTCGAGGAAGCGACCGGATGCGACGGTGCCGCCCAAAGTCGACAGCAGCTTGGGATCGGCAGCCTTCACGGTGATGCCTCCGGTCTGCTCCGACGGGACCACGTCGGAGCGCCGCACCGTGGCCGACAGGTTCGTCACCGACGAGACAACCTGTACCGGGGCGATCCGGCCGACCATCGCCTGGGCCGAGTTGGGTAGGTCGTTGGCGGCGCCCCGAAAACCGGTGTTGGACTGGATGGCCAGCAGGTTGGTACCGAGGCGGTCGAGGGTGGAGAGCAGGTCGGCCCGCGACGAGTCGGAGATCCCGAGGACGGCCACCATGGCTGCGATCCCGATGGCGATGCCAAGCCCCGACAGGGCGGCCCGCAGCCGGCGGGTGCGGATGCCGATGCTGCCGACCCGAAGTAGGTCGCGCCATCCCAACCGGCTCGGCTGGAGAATGGCCGCGTTGCCGGCGCGGGGACCGGTGTCGGTGATCAGGGCCATGCCGGCTCCGCCGCCGTGTCGAGCTCTACCCGGCCGTCGCGCAGCGCGACCCGGCGCGGGATGCTCTCGGCCAGGTCGAGGTCGTGGGTGATGACCAGGATGGTCGAGCCCTGGGCGTGGAGCTCTGCTAGCAGGGCGAGGATGCTCTCGCTCGAACGGGAGTCGAGGTTTCCGGTGGGCTCGTCAGCGAGCACGAGCGATGGGTCACCGACGAGGGCTCGGGCGATCGCCACCCGCTGCTGCTCGCCCCCCGACATCTTCTTCGGGTGATGCTCGAGGCGATGGCCGAGCCCGACCCGGTGCAAGGCCGCGACCGCTCGCTCCCGGCGCTGCGCGGCCGAGAGCCCCGTGTAGAGAAGGCCGTCGGCGACGTTGTCGATCGCGCTCTCGCCGTCGAGCAGGAAGAACTGCTGGAACACGAAGCCGATGGCCCGGGCCCGCAGCGCCGAGAGCTCACGGTCGGAGAGGGCCGCGGTGTCATGGCCGGCGACCCAGACCTCGCCCGCCGTCGGCCGGTCGAGAGTGCCGATGATGTGCAGCAGCGTCGACTTCCCCGAGCCCGACGGTCCGACGATGGCCACGAACTCGCCGTGGCGCACGGTGAGATCGACGTTGCTGAGCACCACGGTGGGCGGCTCTCCGGGGTACTCCTTGCAGACGTCGCGGAGGTACAGGACGTCATCGTCAGACGGCGTCATGTGGTCGATGCCGGTACGAGAATCTTGTCGCCGGCCTGGAGATTCGTGTTGGTGACCTCGACCTCGGTGTCGGTGTAAAGGCCGGGCGTCACCCCGACCAGGTGCGACCCTTGAACGCTCGCGTCAGCAACCTGTACTCCGTACCCGCCCTCGGCGAGAGCGACAAGCGCGGTGACCGGCACCTTGAGCACGCCAGTCTTCTTCGCGTCCGTGAGCACGACGTCGACAGCGGCAGTGTCGTAGTTGGCCGCCACCGACGGATCGTCGAGCTCGATGGTGGCCGTCGACGTGCTCTGGTTGCTACC
>JALZBN010000298.1 GCA_030947365.1 Actinomycetota bacterium | reverse complement strand
GAATGCGCATGCGTGTCGGTGCACGGGGCCAACCGCCTGGGCACGAATTCGCTGCTCGACATCGTTGTGTTCGGGCGGCGCGGCGGCGCGGCGATGGCGGCCTTCGTCGCGGCCGCGCCGCAGCCGGCTCTTCCCGGCGACGCGGAAGAGTGGTCACGATCATTGCTCGAACGGCTCAAGACGGGGACGGGAACCGAGAACGTCGCCGACATCCGCGACGAGCTTCAGGAGCAGATGACCGAGCAAGCGTCGGTGTTCCGCACCCGGGAAACGCTCGAGTCCGTCGGCCAGACGATCGCCGGGTTACGGGCCCGCTACCGCGACGTGTCCGTGCAGCATCAGGGCGAAACGTTCAACTACGAGCTCACTGAGGCCGTCGAGCTCGGGTGCCTGCTGGATCTGGCCGAGGCGCTTGTCGTCGCCGCCTTGGCCCGCACCGAGAGCCGTGGCGCCCATTTCCGCGATGACCATCCGGCCCGCGACGACGAGAACTGGATGGTGCACAGCCTGGTGTGGCGCGAGAGCACCGGCGCGCTACGGCTCGGCTACAAGCCGGTGGTCAGCGGACCCTACGAGCCGATGGCCAGGAGGTATTGACCCGATGACCATGACCCTGGAGCTGGAGATCAAGCGGTTCGACCCCGACTGCGACGAGGGGCCGCACTGGGAGAACTACAAGGTCGAAGTCGACGAGAGCGACCGCCTCCTCGACGCGCTGCACCAGGTGCGCTGGCACCACGACGGCGGGCTGGCTTTCCGCCGGTCATGCGCCCACGGCGTGTGCGGCTCCGACGCCATGGTGATCAACGGCGCCAACCGCCTGGCGTGCGTGCTGTTGGTGCGCGATGTCGGGCGGCATGTTCGCATCGAGCCGCTGCGCGGTCTTCCCGTGGTGAAGGACCTGGTCGTCGACATGGAGCCGTTCTTCGCCCAGTACCGGTCGGTCATGCCCTGGCTGGTGAATGACACGACGCCCGCTGACGAGCGTGAGCGTCTCCAGAGTCCGGAGGAACGAGCGCGCTACGACGACACGACCAAGTGCATCCTGTGCGCTGCGTGCACAACGTCGTGCCCGGTCTACTGGGGCAACGACACCTACGTCGGCCCGGCCGCAATCGTGAACGCCCACCGCTTCATCTACGACTCCCGTGATGGGGCCGGCGCCGATCGGCTCGACATTCTCGACGAACGGTCAGGTGTGTGGGGGTGCCGCACGGCCTTCAGCTGCACCGACGCGTGTCCGCGCGGCATCAAGGTGACAGAGGCCATCGAGGAGGTCAAGCGGTCGATCTTGCGCAACCCCGACGAACCGTAGTCACAGGTTTCAGGAGGATTTCCGAGGCCTGACGGCGAACAGTAAGGGCCGGAGGCCTTGGGGAAGGCTCCGGGGAGGGGTTCAACAAGGGTGGTTGTGGAGTCAGAAGGCGCGCGCATCGGTCTGGTCGCCGCCATCACCATCCTTCTCATCGCCGCGCTGGCGTTGCTGGGCTCCCGCACCTTCGGACCCGCGGCCACCATCGGTGAGGACCGGGCCATTGAGCTTCCGCGTAGCCTCCCTTATGGCAAGGGCATGTGGATCTGGCAGGTGCCGAAGACCGAGAACGGCGATGTCGACGCCATCGTGACAAGGGCACTGGGCGTCGGGCTCACCCACCTCTATGTGCGCACCGGGTCGTCGTGGGACGGTTTTTACGCTGGCGATTTCCTTGACCAGCTGTTGCCGGTCGCCCACGCCGCCGGGCTACGCGTCTATGGATGGGATTTTCCCCGGCTGGTCTCGGTACCCGACGACGTCGCTCGAGCGACCCAGGCCATCCGACACCGCACACCCAAGGGCGAGCACCTCGATGGTTTTGCCGCCGACATCGAGACCGCGGACGAGGGGACGCACATCAGCCGTGAGGCAGCCTCGGCCTACGGCGCCACCTTGCGCCACTCGGTGGGCACCGTCATGCCGCTCGTCGCCGTGGTCCCCCGACCGTCGGAGTACCGAGCCGATTTTCCCTATCCCGAGGTCACCGCCGACTTCGACGCGGTCGCGCCGATGGTCTACTGGCTCAACCGCGAAGCCGGATCCGACGTCGCCGGCGCGCTCAACGACCTGCGCCCGCTGGGCAAGCCGTTGTTCCCCGTCGGCCAGGCGTATGACGGCGGCCCCGAAGGCGGTCGTCCGGGCGTGCCTTCGCGCGCCGAGTTGTTCCGGTTCATGGAGGTGGCCAACGACGGCGGCGCCGCGGGCGTGTCGTTCTGGTCGTGGCAAGAAGCAGACCAGCAAGCCTGGGACTCGATCCGCGACGCGCCGCAGTTCAGCATTGTGGCCCCCACCGACGGCGCCGACCCGTCTCGCACCCAGCTGCGCATCAGGCCGGAGCTGCCGCGCTCTCGCACCAGCCCGCTCCCTGCTGGCCACTGGCTGTTTCGAACCGGCACAGTGAGCGGTCGAGGCGGGTAGCCC
>JALZBN010000060.1 GCA_030947365.1 Actinomycetota bacterium | reverse complement strand
CGCGGCGGTGGGTGCCGAGGTCGCCTGGTTGGCGCGCCGACCGGGGGCGGGGCGCCGAAATGTCCTACGCTCGGCGGCCACCGCCTCGGCCATGGCCTTCGGCGCGCTCGTTGTCGGCGTCGTCTACACCGTCGCGCTGCGCTTCCTGTGGGGCGCTGTCGCCACGCTCCAGTGGGATTCGGCCGCCCGGCTGTGGGAGACGTACCCGGTTCTCGGCGTGGTGGCCACGTTCATCGCATGGGACTTCTCGGGCTGGATCTATCACGTGATCGGCCATCGCACGCGGGTGGGGTGGGCGGCCCATCAGGCCCATCACTCCGGTACGAGTTTCGACGCCACCCTCGGCCTGCGCCAGTCATGGGCGCCGTTTCACGGCCTGCTCCACCATCCGCTGCTGGCATTGTTGGGCTTCGACCTGCGCTCCGTTTTCGTGTGCGCCGCCATCTCCAACTGCTGGCAGGTCCTGGAGCACACCAGCGCGCCGATCCGGTTTCCCCGGTGGTTCTCGGCTGTGGTGATGACGCCGGCCGCTCACCGCCACCACCACGGACGAGAAGGCGGTCTCGTGAACATGGGCCCCTTCTTCACGTTCTGGGATCGTCTCGCCGGCACCTGGGTTCCAGCCCAGCAGGCCGCGCCGGCGCTGTACGGGCCGGCGACGGCGCCGTCACGAAATCCCTTCGCCGTCGAATTCGGTGGCTGGCTTCACCTTCTCCCGCTCCGGGCCACGACGAAGAACCCGGCTTGGAGGCCGAGCACGAAAATGCTGATCGGCAGGAAGGGGTTGAGCCGGTGGCCGTCGGCCACCAGGCTGGCCACGGAGAGCAACAGCACGCAGAGCTCGACGACGACAATCGCAATCCAGCCGCCGAGCGCGCCGCCGGATCCGGTGCCGGCCTTGTACGCCAGTACGCAGCCACCCACGGCGGTGGCGACGCAGGCCACGAGTGCGGCCAGCGCGACGACGAGGAATATGAGAAGGAGGCCGCCGTCGAGGGAGACAGACTCCGCCAGCATCGGCGCCCCTATCTGAATCGTCTGAGCCGACCAGTCTTAGCCGACGCCGTCTTAGCCGACGTAGTGGCGGTGCTCGCACATCTTCTGGCCCTTGGGCACCTCGTGCCCGTAGAGGCAGACTCGCTTGCGGCGACGGGCGAACCAAGCCTTGATGCTCATGCCTGTGTGCTCCATTCGTAGTACCGACTCTCGTAGGACCGACGCATAGTTCCATGCTGGTCGGATTCTGCAGCTGGTCAGGTTAGGTCAACCACCGCGTCGTCGTCACGGGGGTCGCCGGTAGACTCAGCCGCATGTCTGTATTCACCAAGGTTCTCCGGGCTGGCGAGGGCAAGAAGAGCAAGGCCCTCCAGTCCATCATTCCCGATATCAACGCCCAAGAGCCCGAGATCCAGGCCCTCTCCGACGACGACCTGCGCCACAAGACGGTCGAATTCAAGGAGCGGCTCGACCAGGTCGAGCCCGACGACATGGACGAGGCCCTCAACGAGCTTCTGGTCGAGGCATTCGCGGTCGTGCGGGAGGCAGCCAACCGGGTGATCGGCCAACGGCACTACGACGTGCAGCTCATGGGCGGCGCGGCGCTGCACTTCGGCTGGATCGCCGAGATGAAGACGGGTGAGGGGAAGACCCTCGTGTCGACGTTGCCGGCCTATCTCAACGGGCTGAGCGGCCGGGGCATGCACATCATCACGGTCAACGACTATCTGGCCAAGCGCGACTCGGCCTGGATGGGACAGATCCACGGCTGGCTCGGCCTCGAGCTCGGCCTCGTCATTCCTGAGATCAGCGACCCGGAAGGCAAACGCGCTGCCTACGCCGCCGACATCACCTACGGCACCAACAACGAGTTCGGGTTCGATTACCTACGCGACAACATGGCGATGGACACATCACAGATGTCGCAACGTGGTCACGCCTACGCCATCGTCGACGAGGTCGACTCGATCCTCGTCGACGAGGCTCGCACGCCACTCATCATCAGCGGACGCGTGGCCGACGCCGCCGCCCTCTATTACAAGTTCTCGAGCATCGTGCGCACCCTCGAGCGCGAGGCCGACTACGAGGTCGACGAGGAGAAGCGCACCGTGGCGCCCACCGAGTCGGGCATCGACAAGGTCGAGCGGGCCCTCGGAGTGGAGAACCTCTACGACGAGCTCTCGTCGAACTACGTCCACCAGCTCCAGGCCGCGCTGCGGGCCAAGGAGCTCTACCACCGTGACGACGACTACGTCGTGCAAGGCGGTGAGGTCAAGATCGTCGACGAGTTCACCGGTCGCATCCTCGAGGGTCGGCGCTGGTCGGAGGGCCTGCACCAAGCGGTGGAGGCCAAGGAGCGGGTGCGCATCAAGGAGGAGAACCAGACCCTCGCCACCATCACCCTGCAGAACTACTTCCGCATGTACGACAAGTTGGCCGGCATGACCGGCACCGCCGTCACCGAGGCCGGTGAGTTCGCCCACACCTACAACTTGCCGGTCGTGCCGATCCCAACGCACAAGCCGATGGTTCGCGCCGATCACCCCGATCTCATCTACAAGACCGAGGAAGCCAAGTTCAACGCGGTCGTGGAAGACCTCGTCGAGCGGCACGAGAAGGGCCAGCCGGTTCTCGTCGGTACGGTCTCGGTCGAGAAGTCGGAGCGCCTGGCCCGGTTGCTCGACAAGCGCGGCATCGCCCACTCGGTGCTCAACGCCAAGCAGCACGAGCAGGAAGCGCCGATCGTGGCCCAGGCCGGACGTCTCCACACGGTCACGGTGGCCACCAACATGGCCGGTCGTGGCGTCGACATCATCCTCGGCGGCAACGCCGAAGGACTGGCGCGCCTGGAGCTATTGGCTTCTGGCCACGCGCCGGGCGACCCCGATTACGACGACCTCTACGAGAAGCTTTTCGCTCAGTACGACGAGGAGTGCTCGGCTGAGGGCGACACGATCCGCGATCTCGGAGGCCTCTACGTGCTCGGCACCGAGCGCCACGAGAGCCGCCGCATCGACAACCAGCTCCGGGGCCGCTCCGGCCGCCAGGGCGACCCGGGCGAGAGCCGCTTCTATCTCTCGCTCGAAGACGAGCTGATGCGGCTCTTCGCCACCGGCGCCATGAACTGGGTGATGAACAAGGCCCTCCCCGAAGACGTGCCCATCGAGGCCCGCATGGTGAGTAGGGCCATCGAGAAGGCCCAGGGCACGGTGGAGGCGCGCAACGCCGAGATCCGCAAAGACGTCCTCAAGTACGACGAGGTCATGAACCAGCAGCGCAAGGTCGTCTACAAGCGCCGCCAGGAGATCATGGAGGGCGCCGACCTTCGCGAGGAGGCGTTGGAGAATCTCGAGCACGCAGTCGAGAAGGTTGTCGGCATCTTCTGCCCGACCGACTTCCCCGAGGACTGGGACCTCGAGGGCCTGCTGCACGACATGAGCATGTACTTCCCCACCAAGTTCACTGCCGAAGAGCTCGGCGATGCCAGCACCCACGAGCAGCTCATCGAGAGCCTCTACGCCGAGGCGGTCGGCTACTACGAGCAGCGGGAAGAGCAGCTCGGCGAGACCGATGGCGAGAAGGTCATGCGCCAGATCGAACGCCAGGTGATGCTTGCCATCATCGACCAGCGCTGGCGCGAGCACCTCTACGAGATGGACTACCTCCAGGAGGGCATCAACCTGCGGGCCATGGGTCAGAAAGACCCGCTGACGGAGTGGCAGCGTGAGGGCTACGACATGTTCACCCAGATGATGGACGCCGTCGCCGACGACTTCGTCAAGTACGTCATGCATCTCGACGTCGTCGTCGAGCAGCCGACCGCACCCGACGTGCGCAACGTGCAGTACTCGGCGCCCGAAGACCCGTCGGAATCCTCCGGAGGGCTCGCGCAGGTCGCGGCGCGTCAGTCCGAGCTCGGTGGGATCTCCGACGGGGAGCCTGCTGCTGCTGCAGCTGTTGCTGCCGACGAAGAGGTCAACGTGCCGGTGGTCAAAGGAGAGCACGAGAAGCTCGGGCGCAACCAGCCTTGCTGGTGCGGGTCGGGCAAGAAGTTCAAGCTCTGTCACGGGAGGTGAGGCCCATCCGCTCCCGGGGGGACGGGTCCTGTCGCTCAGGGACCCTCCCGCATGGGGCCCCCCCGGCTTACGCCGGGTCCCCCCCATACGGGCCCCTCCCTACGCGCCACCCGTCCCCCCTCCTCACCCTCACATCTTGAGAGACTTCTCCGACTCGCTCTCCGCGCTTGCTCTGCGGCTCTCTGACTCCTCCGCCGTTCTTGATCGCGATGGGAAGGCTGCTCGTTACTCGGAGCTTGAGACGCAGGCTTCCGTGCCGGACCTCTGGGACGATCCTGACTCGGCGCGGCTCGTCACTACCGAGATGGCTTGGCTCAAGGATGATCTTGATGTGCTTGCCGATCTTTCTTCTCGGCTTGATGACGCTTCGCTGCTCTTTCAGCTGTCGCAGGAAGAGGCGGATGACTCCGTTGAGGCTGAGCTCTCCTCGCTTGTGTCTGGGCTCGAGCGCGATCTTTCGGCGTTGGAGCTTCGGTCGCTCTTTACTGGGGAGCATGACGATCGGGATGCGGTTTGTGAGGTGCACGCCGGCGCTGGGGGTACTGACGCCCAGGACTGGGCCGAGATGCTCATGCGGATGTACCTGAGGTGGGCGGAGCGGCGCGGCTTTGAGGCCGAGGTCGAGGAGGTTTCGGCTGGGCAGGAGGCCGGCATCTTGTCGTCGACCTTCATCATTCGTGGTCGGTATGCGTATGGGCTTTTGACTGCGGAGAAGGGGGTGCACCGCTTGGTGCGGATCTCACCCTTTGACGCCCAGAAGCGGCGCCAGACGTCGTTTGCGTCGTTCGACGTGGTGCCATTCCTGGAAGAGGCCTCGGCTGAGGTCGACATCGACGAGAAAGACCTCCGTATCGACACGTACCGGTCGTCGGGTGCCGGCGGCCAGCACGTCAACGTCACCGACTCGGCCGTACGCATCACCCATCTTCCGACCGGCATCGTCGTCTCCTGCCAGAACCAGCGCAGCCAGCACCAGAACAAGGCTGTGGCCATGCAGATCCTGGCCGCCAAACTGGCCGAACGGGCCCGGCAGGAGCGGCGCGCCGAGCTCGATGCCATCTCGGGCCCGAAGTCCGAGGTCGGTTGGGGCCAGGCATTCCGCAACTACGTGCTGGCGCCGTTCCAGCTCGTCAAGGACGATCGCACCAAGTACGAGACCGGCAACGTCAGCGCGGTGCTCGACGGCGACCTCGATGCATTCATGGAGGCGTTCCTCCGCTGGCGTCAGCGTCCGCCGCAGTAGGTGCATCCAACACTCGCGCCGAACGTGCTGCTACTGTTGGGTCCTCTCAGCAAGTCGTGGCGGGCCAAGCGCGGGCCTACCGGCCCGAGCGGCCAAGAGCGGGAATTTTCCTCATGATCCGACTCGAGAACGTCACCAAGACGTACAAAGATGGTGTTGTCGCCCTTCGGGGGCTCTCCTGCGATATCCAGAAGCAGGAGTTCATCTTCCTCGTGGGCCCGACAGGCTCCGGCAAATCCACCCTGATCCGGCTGCTTCTCAAAGAGGACAAGCCCGACTCGGGCAAGATCTGGGTCGCGGGCAAAGACATCGGCCAGCTCAGCTCGTGGAAGGTGCCGCTGCTGCGCCGCAATATCGGCTGCGTCTTCCAGGACTTCAAGCTGCTGCCCAACAAGACGGCCTACGAGAACGTGGCCTTTGCCCTCGAGGTCATCGGGCGCCCCTCGCATGTGATCAAGGCCCAGGTGCCGCAAGTGCTCGACCTTGTCGGTCTGTCGAAGAAGCACGACAACCTCCCCCACGAGCTATCTGGTGGTGAGCAGCAGCGGGTGTCGATCGCTCGTGCGTTCGTGAACCGGCCCCTCATCCTGCTGGCCGACGAGCCCACAGGAAACCTCGACCCCAACACCTCGAACGGAATTATGAGATTGCTCGATCGCATCAACCGAACCGGCACCACGGTCGTCATGGCCACCCACGACTCGCAGCTGGTCGACACCATGCGCCGGCGCGTCGTCGAGCTCGACCGGGGCGTGCTCGTGAGAGACCAGGCTCGCGGCGTCTACGGAGCGTTCACATGAGGCCTCAGCGGCCGAGAGCGGAGGCCTGGCCTCAGCGGCCGGGAGCGGAGGCATAATGGCGATCAACGTCGACTACGTCGCCAAAGAAACCGTCACCAACCTCAAGCGCAACATCAGCATGTCGTCGGCCGCGCTCATCACTGTGGCCGTCTCGCTGACGCTCGTCGGCGGCGCGCTGCTCGTAAAGCGTGGAGTCGACCGGGCCACCATCCAGTGGAAGGGCAACGTCGAGCTCTCCATCTTCATGAAGGCCGACGCCAGCGCGCCGGAGTCCGACGCGATCGACCGCCAGCTGAAGGCCGCGCCGGAGGTCAAGCACTACAAGTACGTGAGCAAGCCTGAGGCTTTCACCGAGTTCCGCAAGATCTTCGCCAACGAGCCCGACGTGCGCGACAGCCTCACTGTCGACCAGATGCCACCGTCGTACCGGGTGGTGCCCAAACAGGCAGAGCAGACCAAGCTCATCGGTGAGCGGTTCAACGGTTCCGCGGGAGTGCTGCGGGTGAGCTATGCCAAAGACGAGGTCGAAGCGCTCGTCTCGATCACCAACTTCCTCCAGGTGATGCTGTGGGCGGTCGCCATCGTGTTGCTCGGCGCGGCGTCGCTACTCATCCTCAATACCATCCGGATGGCCATCTTCGCCCGCCGGCGCGAGGTGGCGGTGATGAAGCTCGTGGGTGCCACCAACTGGTTCATCCGAATACCGTTCATGCTCGAAGGCTTGGTGCAGGGCCTGGCCGGCGCGGCCGGCGCGTTCCTGCTGGTCTGGATCGGTCGCAATGTGTTCCAGCGCTGGATCCAGGGTGGCCACAGCGACGTGCAGCTCTTCAAGCAATTCCTCGTCACCGGCTCCGACGTCATGGGCACCGGCATCTTGCTGGTCGCCGTCGGGATGATCGTGGGCGTCTTCGGCTCGGCTATCGCGGTCAGCCGCTTTCTAGACGTGTAGTCGCCCGCCCTC
>JALZBN010000001.1 GCA_030947365.1 Actinomycetota bacterium | reverse complement strand
GGCGCGGCTGGTGGCGTCGGTCGTCACGCCTCGCGCGAAACGGAAGACGAAGAATCCGATGATGGCCAGCGCCACGGCCAGGATCAGCCAGGCGACTATCGAAGCTGAACCACCCACGCCAAGCTTGCCCAGCAGCTTTGCCAGTTGCTCGGCTATCCAGGTGCGGATGCGCTGAAGAAGGCTCGGTGACGGCACCTGATATTCGGGGCGAGCGAGAACCTTCTTGGCCGCGGCGCGAGCCTGGGCCGCGCTGTGGTCGGGAACGGGCGGCGCGGCGGGTTGAGCAGCGGCTTGACCGGATGAGAGGAACAGCAACACCACGGCGAGGGCGGCGGCGGCCGCCCGCTTAGGTGCCGGCCGCACCGTAACGATCGCCACGGCGCGCCATGTCGCCTGCCATGACCGCGAGGTCGAAGCCCTCCCGGCGGATGCGTCCGTCGAAGTAGATGAGCGTGGAGACGATGGCCACGAATGGTGTCGTCACGACGCCTACCAAGATGGCGCCGGCGGCCAAGAGCAGCCAGCCCCATTCCAATCCGACGACGAACGCGGCGATCTGCGGTATGAACCCGAGGGCCCCGCCGATGACCGACGCCATGAGGCCGGCGACAAGGGCAACGCCCAGCACCGCCCAAATCCTCGACTTCACCAGTCGGGCCGACCGGCGCATGCCCTGGATAGGGCCGAGTTCTTCCACAACGATGGCGGGCGCCACCGCGACGAAGAGCGCCATCAGCAAGAACCCGGGGAGTATGCAGAACACGAAGCCGACGGCTTCGACGATGTGCACGAGGAACCAGCCCGCGGTGAGCGCCCACCACCGTCGGCCCGTGGCCCGCAGGGCGTCGCCCGGTTCGATCTTGTGGCCGAGGTAGGACCCGGCGACCACCCGGCTGATAGCTCCGGCGACGAAAGGCATGACGAGGATCGAGGCCAAGAACACGAGGAGCTGGCCGATGTCTTGTGCAGTGCTCGACGTCTGGCTCAGGCGCGCCGAAGTGGGATCGTTAAACACCTTGATGACGCTCTCGCCTCCGAAGATGTTGCGCTGGAGGAAGGCAGCCGCCAACTGGACGGGAACCACGAAGGCGGCGGTAATGAGTATCAGCGTGCGGGCGTTGGCCTTGTAGAGCTTGAAGGCCCCGTCGAGGATGTCGGAAAGGGTCATGGGGTGCAGTGGAAGGGGGCCGGTGCGGGCGTCGCCGGCCTTGGGCCGGTAGGGACCCCACGAATTCGGCCCATAAGGAGAGGGTGGAGGGGGCGGTGGTGGCGGCGGCTGAAGCGCTCCGTAACCCGGCGGCGGCGGAGGAGGATGTCCGCCCTCCAGCGGCGACCAGCCCTGACCTTCGCCCGCGTCATCCGCCATGAGAGCCCGACCCTATCGAAGCCTTCATCGGCGCGTTGACGACGCGACGACGCGTGAGGTAGGCAACGCGCCAATGAGCCGCATCCGGGTCAGCACCTTCTTGCATGCGCCGAAGTATGAAGTCTGGCAATCACTGCGCGACATCGGGTCGCATGTCCGCTGGATGAAGGATGCCGAAGCCATCCGTTTCACGTCTGAACTCCTCGAGGGCGTTGGAACAACCTTTGAGTGCCAGACAAAGGTCGGACCGTTCCGGCTTAACGACGTCATGGAGGTCGTCGAGTGGCGGCCCCGGCGCGCCATGGGCATCCGCCACTCCGGGCTGGTGAAAGGCACGGGCCGATTCACGCTCAAGCGCATGCCCGGCGGCACCCTGTTCACCTGGAACGAGAAGCTCCGCTTTCCCTGGTGGCTCGGCGGCCGCTTGGCCGCTTTCCTGGCCGCGCCGGTACTTCGTCACCTCTGGAAGGGAAACCTCCGCCGCCTCAAGTCAATGCTGGAGACGCCAACCAAGTAACGCTCAAGGGCTGGAGGTCGAGCACCACCGACTGGTCGAGGCCATGCCATGGCACCTGTTCCGCCGTCTGGACCGACTCGTCACCGGCCGGGCCCTGGCCGCCGAATCGAGACCACGACGTGTCGAGCACCCGGGTCCACTCCCCCAGGCTCGGCGCGCCGACCCGGTAGCCATCCAACCTCTCGCCCGACAGGTTGGCGATGCACACGAGCGAGCGCTGGCCGTCGGCCGAGAACCGGGCGAACGACAAGACGTTGTGGTCGACGTCGCTGGCGTCGATCCATCGGAAGCCGGACTCGTCGTAGGCCTTGTCATAAAGAGCCGGTTCGGCGACGGCCAAGCGGTTGAGCTCGCGCACAAGTGTCTGCACGCCGCGGTGCCCACCGTGCTCCAGCAGGTGCCAGTCGAGACTGCGATCGTGTGACCACTCGCGGTCTTGGGCCAGCTCCGCGCCCATGAACAGGAGTTGGTTTCCTGGGTGGGCCCACATCCACGCGAACAAGGCTCGGAGGTTGGCCAACTGCTGGTCGCGATCGCCCGGCATCTTGTTGACGAGCGCGCCCTTACCGTGCACCACCTCGTCGTGGCTCAGGGGAAGAATGAAGTTCTCCGAGAAGGCATAGAGCAAACCGAACGTCAGCTGGTCGTGGTGGTGACGGCGGTACATGGGGTCGGTGGAGAAGTACTGCAACGTGTCGTGCATCCAACCCATGTTCCACTTGAACCCGAATCCCAGGCCACCGGCGTACGTCGGCCGTGAAACCGCGGGCCACGACGTCGACTCTTCGGCAATCGTCATGACGCCCGGGTGGCGTCCGTAGACCACCTCGTTCAACTCCTTGAGAAACGCGACCGATTCGAGGTTTTCCCGCCCGCCGAACTGGTTCGGAATCCACTGGCCTTCTTCGCGGGAATAGTCGAGATAGAGCATGGAGGCGACTGCGTCGACACGTAGGCCGTCGATGTGGAACTCCTCGATCCAGTAGAGAGCGTTGGCCATGAGGAAGTTGCGCACCTCGTGGCGACCGAGGTTGAACACGAGCGTGCCCCAGTCGGGGTGTTCGCCCTGGCGGGGGTCGGCGTGCTCGTACAGCGGCGTGCCGTCGAAGCGGGCGAGGGCGAAGTCGTCTTTCGGGAAATGGGCCGGCACCCAGTCGACGATCACGCCGATGTCGCTGGCGTGCAACGCGTCGACGAGAGCCCGAAAGTCGTCGGGCGAACCGAACCGCGAAGTCGGCGCGTAGTAGGACGTGACTTGGTAGCCCCACGAACCGGTGAACGGATGCTCCGCCACCGGCATGAGCTCGACGTGCGTGAAGCCAAGGTCGGACAGGTACGCAGGCAACTGCTCCGCCAGTTCGCGGTAGGTGAGCGACCGGTCACCTTCCTCGGGCACCCGTCGCCAAGATCCCAAATGACATTCGTAGACGGAGATCGGCTCGACAACGCGGTTGGTGGCGGCGCGCCGGGCGAGCCAACCTCCGTCGGCCCACGAGTACGACGATGCGTTGACGATGCTCGCCGTGCGTGGTGGCACTTCGGCCTCGAATGCGAACGGGTCGGCCTTTTGGATGACGACGCCATCACGGGTCAGGAACTGGAACTTGTACCGCTCGCCTGCGCCCACCCCCGGAACAAAGGTCTCCCACACGCCCGATGAGCCCACGGCGCGCAGGGCATGGGCCTTTCCGTCCCAGTAGTTGAAATCGCCGACGACATGCGCCTCACGGGCGTTGGGAGCCCACACTGCAAACGATGTTCCTTCTTCACCGTCGTGCTCGGTGAGATGCGCGCCGAGGCGATCCCACAAGCGCTCGTGGCGCCCCTCCCCTAGGAGGAACAGGTCGACATCGCCGAGGGTCACGACGTCAGTCTCCGAAGCGCGGCCTTCGGGATGCGCGCCCAATCGGGCCGGTGGGCCTCCTCGTAGTTGAGCTCGTAGGCAGCCTTCTCCAGCTCGAATCCCCGTAGGATGGCCTCCGCCGACGATCGGTCGGCTGGCAGTAGCCCGGCGATCTCCGTCGTTCCGAAGTAACCGTCGAGGAAGGCATGACGGTTGCGCTCCTCCCATGCCTCGACGAGCCCGATCTCGTCGCGGTCAGAAAGAGCGACGAGCGACGCGTAATGAAACGACCGGAGCATCCCGGCCACGTCGCGCAACGGCGACGTGGCGCGCCGGCGGGCTTCGAGAGACCGGTCGGGCTCTCCTTCGAAGTCGAGGATGTACCACCCCGCGTCGGTGCGCATGACCTGGCCGAGGTGGTAGTCGCCATGCACCCTCGTCGCCGGCCCGGAATCGGCGACGTCGCTCATTCTACGGATGAGGCCGTCGAGGGCTTCACGCCTAACGTTGCCGGGAATTGGTGCGGCCGCGACCTGCGCCGCGACCTCGGCCGCCCAAGATCGGCAGTCGCCCGCCTCGGTGCCGAACGCCTCTGCGAGCGCGACGTGCAGCTGGGCCGTCATCGCGCCCAGCCGCTCGGCTTCGGCCGAGAAGTCTCCCCCCGCTTGGCCAGGGTCGGCAGCCGGTGGCGGCCCGTCGGCGCTGATGAGTGGCACCGGCTGGGTGTCTTGCACCCCGAACAGATCACGCAGGGACGTCAACGCCAGTGCCCATCCTTCAACCCCCCCGGCCAGATACGGCTGGAGCACGCCGAGCGAGTAGTCGCCCCACTGCGATGACGCCACCGGCGCCGCAACGTGCTCGAAGCCGATGGCGGCGAGGGCCTCCGTCACCTCGATCTCGGGGTTGACCCCAGGCTGCAGGCGCCGGAACACCTTGAGGATCAGGCGATCGTCGTAGACGAGCGAAGTGTTCGACTGCTCCGCGGAGACGGTGCGCACCCGCTCCGCCCGTTCCGACCCGTCGGTCAGTCGATCGAGGAGGGTCGATCCGAGCTCGGGGTCGAGGGTGGCCTCGTAGGCGTGAGCGAGGCCGGACACGGTCTGCACTTCCCCGAGCGACGCGCCGTCGTGGCCACGCAGGAAATCGGGGCGATCCTCACGCGGCCGGAGCCCGACCAGAACCTGGTAGATCTCGCCATCAGCATCGACGATGAGGTCGACGAGAGCGGGCCAGTCGGTACGTTCCGTTTCGGAGTGCACGAGGTTGAGACCCCGCGGCTCAACCGTGCCGCGGAACCACCGTTGTCGCGGAAGGAAGTCGGCCAGAAGGGGCAGAAGGGTGTCAGTAGCGATCCCGTCGCTGCCGCCCACTAGTCCTGCACCAGCTCGAACCAGTAGAAGCCGTAACTCCCGAGTGTCAGCACGAATGGCCCCTCTCCGATACGGCGGAACGGCACGCGCCCCGCGAGTTCTACCGGTGTTCGGCCGGCGAAACGGCCGAGTTGTAGCTCTGCAGGCTGGGCAAAACGGCTCAGGTTGTTCACGCACAAGACGATGTCGTCGCCGTACTGGCGCACGAAGGCGAGCACGGACGGGTTCTCGGCCGGAAGCACCTCGAACGATCCCGTACCGAAGATCTCGTTTCGACTCTTGCGAATCTGCAACATGCGCTGGATCCATTGTAGGAACGAGCTCGGGTTGCGGGTCTGGGCTTCCACGTTGCAGGCCTCGTAGCCGTAGACCGGATCCATCAGTGGCGGCAGGTACAGCTGGGCGAAATCGGCGCGGCTGAAACCGGCGTTGCGGTCTGGTGACCACTGCATGGGTGTGCGAACGCCGTCGCGGTCGCCGAGGTAGATGTTGTCGCCCATGCCGATCTCGTCGCCGTAGTAGAGAACTGGGCTGCCGGGGAGGCTGAAGAGAAGCCCGTGCAAGAGCTCGGAAACGCGCCGGTCGTTGTCGACGAGCGTGGCCAGGCGCCGGCCGATACCAATGTTGCGCTTCATGCGCGGATCTTTGGCGTACTCGGCATACATGTAGTCCCGCTCTTCGTCGCTCACCATCTCGAGCGTCAGCTCATCGTGGTTCCGGAGGAATATTCCCCATTGCGAACCATCGGGAATCGAGGGCGTCTGAGCCAGGATCTCGGTGATCGGATATCGCTGCTCTCGGCGCAGCGCCATGAACATCCGCGGCATCAGCGGAAAGTGGAAACACATGTGGCACTCGTCGCCGTTGCCGAAGTAGTCGACGACGTCGGCGGGCCACTGGTTGGCCTCGGCCAGGAGCACTTTGCCGGGGTGACTGGCATCGATCTCCTTGCGAATCCGTTTCAGGTAATCGTGTGTCTCCGGGAGATTCTCGCCGTTGGAGCCATCGCGCTCGTAGAGGTAGGGGACGGCGTCAAGCCGAAAGCCGTCGAGGCCGATATCGAGCCAGAACTTGACCACGTCGATCATCGACTGCTGGACGTCGGGGTTGTCGAAGTTCAGGTCCGGCTGGTGGCTGAAGAAGCGGTGCCAGAAGTACTGCTGGCGCTGGGCGTCCCAGGTCCAGTTGGAGCGCTCGGAGTCGACGAAGATCACCCGCGCGTCGGGCCAGCGCTGGTCGTCGTCGCTCCACACGTACCAGTCGGCCTTGGGATTGGTCTTGTCCTGTCGGGACTGCTGGAACCAGGGATGTTGGTCGCTCGTGTGGTTGATGACGAGGTCGGCGATCACCCTGATGCCGCGCCGGTGCGCCTGCTCGATGAGCTCGACGGCGTCAGCGAGATCGCCGTACTCGGGGAGGATGCTGAAGAAGTCGCTGATGTCGTAGCCACCGTCGCGAAGGGGTGACTGGTAGAAGGGCAACAGCCACAGGCAGTCGACCCCGAGCCACTGGATGTAGTCGAGCTTCTGGGTCAGCCCGGCCAGGTCGCCGGAGCCGTCACCGTTGCCGTCGAAGAAGCCGCGGACCAGCACTTCGTAGAACACCGAGCGGCGGTACCAGCGGTCGTCGACGTCTTCGGTCATCGCGGGTGTAGGTGCAGCACGTGTCCGGGTTGCCTCGCCGGGTTCAGGCGCACGTAGGGATTGGGGCCCTGCCAGACGAAGGTCGTGCCGGCGAGCTCGTCGTCGGCCTCGTAGGGGTCTCCAGCCGGCAGGCCGAGGAAGGCCAGGTCGAGGCCGAGAGTGTCCTCCTGGATGTCGGTCGGGTTGAGGTTCACCACCATCAGCATGACGTCACTGCGGTCGTCGGTGTGCTTCGACCACGCCAGCACCTGGTCGTTCGAGGTGTGGTGGAAGCGGATGTTGCGCAACTCGGCGAAGGCGGGATGGCGGCGGCGGATGTCGTTGAGCGTCGTGATGAACGCGGTCAGCGACTTGCCAGTACGCCAGTCCCGGCGCTTGATCTCGTACTTCTCCGAGTTCTTGTACTCCTCATTGGCGTCCGTCGCAGGCTCGTTCTCACACAACTCGTAGCCGCTGTAGATCCCGTATGAGGGCACCATCGTCGCCGCCAGCAGCGCCCGCAGCCGGAACGCGCCGGGCCCGCCGCGCCGAAGCGGCCCCGACAAGATGTCCGGCGTGTTGGGCCAGAAGTTGGGCCGCATGTAGTCGGCCTTTGGCCCGTGGCAGAGCTCCTCGAGGTAGTCGACCAACTCGTACTTGTGGTTGCGCCAGGTGAAGTACGTGTAGCTCTGGCTGAAGCCCACCTCGGCCAGCTTGGCCATCATCTTTGGCCGGGTGAACGCTTCGGCGAGGAACAGGACATCGGGGTGGTCGGCCTGGACGGCGGGAATGAGCCATTCCCAGAAGGCGAGTGGCTTGGTGTGGGGATTGTCGACTCTGAAGATGCGAACGCCGTGGCCGATCCAGAAATCGAGCACCGCCTTGCACGCGTCCCACAGCGCTTGGCGCGCCTCCGGCTGGTCGGGCCAGAAGTTGATCGGGTAGATGTCTTGGTACTTCTTCGGTGGGTTCTCGGCGTACTGGATCGAGCCGTCGGCCCGGGTGTGGAACCACTCCGGGTGCTCCTTGACCCAAGGATGGTCGGGCGAGCACTGCAACGCGTAATCGAGCGCGACCTCCATGCCCAGGCCTTGAGCCCTGGCCACGAAGTGTTCGAAGTCGTCGATCGTGCCGAGTGACGGTTCGATCGCAGTGTGCCCGCCGTCGTCGGACCCGATTGCCCACGGGCTGCCGGGATCCGTCGGAGTGGCATGAAGGGTGTTGTCGCGCCCCTTGCGCTCGGTGTGACCGATGGGGTGGATCGGCGGCAGGTACACGACGTCGAAACCCATCTCAGCCACGGCAGAAAGGCGGTGGTCGGCGGCGGCGCGGAGGCCGCCTTCGGACCTTGGGAACAGCTCGTACCACGCGCCGGCGAGAGCCCGCTCGCGATCAACCCACAGGCTTTGTGCCCCGCTGTGGGTGAGGTCGCCCGGGTCGGGGATGCCCGCCGCCGCGGCCGTGACGGCCGGGTCGAGCGCGCCGGCCAGACGCTCGGCCACGGGAAGGGCGGCGTCGGCGAGGGTGACCGCGCCGGCCAGCACCGGTGCCCGGTGGCTGCGAGGAACTCGCGCCGCCAGGTCGGCCAGGAGCTGCGCGCCCTCGGTGATCTCCACCGAGACGTTCTGTCCCGCGCCGTGCTTGACGGCGACGTCGTGGCACCAGGTTGCGAAGCGGTCGGTCCAGGCCTCCACCACGTAGGTGTGCAGACCGAGCGCGGCGGGCTCGATGATGCCCTCCCAGCGGTCATTGCCGATCTCGTGCATGGGAGTCTCAGCCCATTTCGTGTCCTCGACGGCGCGCCAACGTACCCGGGCGGCCAAAGTGGCGTGCCCGTCCCGGAAGACATCCGCGGAGACCCGCACGGCTTCCCCGATGACAGCTTTGGCGGGGTGGTCGGTACCAGGGGTGCGGGGCCGCAGGTCGTCGATCACGATCCGACCCAACATGCTCGCCGCCAAACCTACCCCCCTCGGCTTCCCCGCTACCTTTTCCGGAATGAGCGAACCGACGGTGAGCGAACCAGCAGGCACAGTGACCCCGCTTTCAGCGGGTCAGCTCCCGGAGGGAGCGGCCCGATGAAAGCTTTGCGGACCTTCGCTGTCGCCCTGCTCGTTCCCGATTCGCTGTCCCCGCTGCTGGAGCTGGCGACCAACCTGCGATGGTCCTGGGACGACAGGGCCCAGGATCTCTTTCGCGACCTCGACCCCGAAGCGTGGGACGCGCGCCGCGACCCCCTCGACCTCCTGCGGCGCATGGGTCGCGACCGGCTCACCGAACTCTCGACCGACAGTGGATTCGTCGCCCATGTCGACAACGTCTACGCCGACCTGCGCCGGCACCTCGACGGCGACCTCTGGTTCCAAGCACGAGACTCGGAGCTGCGATCGGTGGCGTACTTCTCACCCGAGTTCGGCATCGCCGAGTCGGTACCCCAGTACTCTGGAGGCCTCGGGGTCCTCGCCGGCGACCACCTCAAGTCGTCGAGTGGCCTCGGGCTGCCCCTGGTCGGTGTCGGCCTGTTTTACCAGCGCGGCTACTTCCGGCAGGAGCTCGCCGTCGACGGCTGGCAGCGTGAGCGGTACAACGACCTCGACCCCGAGCTCATCGGGTTGGCCCGTTGTGACGGTGTCATCGTCGAGGTCGAGACCGGAGACGGGCCGGTGCGAGCCCAGGTATGGCGGGCCCAGGTGGGACGAGTTCCCTTGTTCATGCTCGACACCGACATCGACGACAACGACCACACGGCGCGTGGGGTAACCGACGAGCTCTATGGCGGCGACACCGAACACCGGCTGCGCCAGGAGATCCTGCTCGGCATGGGTGGCGTGCGTGCTCTCGAGGCACTCGGGCAGACGCCCAACGTGTTCCACACCAACGAAGGTCACGCCGGCTTTCTCGGTCTCGAGCGGATCCGGCGTCGGATCCTCGACGACCGGCTCTCATTCCCCGAAGCCATCGAGGCCGTGCGCGCCGGCACCGTGTTCACCACCCATACGCCGGTGCCTGCCGGCATCGACCGGTTCCCTCGCGAGCTCATGGAACGCCACTTCAAGGGATGGGCCGACGACTGCGACGTGCGCTTCGACGACCTCATGGCCCTCGGTCACAACCCCGGCGACCCCCCGGACGCGCCGTTCAACATGGCGGTCATGGGGTTGCGTCTCGCCGGCGCGTCCAATGGCGTGTCACGCCTGCACGGCGAGGTCAGCCGGCGAATGTTCTCGGGCCTGTGGCCTGGTGTCCCAGCCGACGAGGCGCCGATCGGCTCCATAACCAACGGCGTGCACGCTCATAGCTGGGTGTCGCCCGAGATGCGCGCTCTGCTGAACCGCCACGTTGGTGCCGACTGGGCTCGCGAGGATCCTGAGCGCTGGGCCCGCGTCGACGACGCCAGCGATGCCGAGTTGTGGGACGCCCGTAACCTGGCCCGCAGCCGCCTCGTTGGCTTCGTCCGCCGGCGTCTCGGCGCGAGCGACATGCTCGACCCCGCAGTGCTCACCATCGGTTTCGCCCGCCGCTTCGCCACCTACAAGCGCGCCACGTTGCTTCTCTCTCAGCCCGAGCGGCTCTCCGAGCTGCTGTTGTCGGCGGACCGGCCGGTACAGCTGGTGTTCGCCGGCAAAGCTCATCCAAAAGATGATGCGGGCAAAGCGATGATCCGCGAGGTCGTGTCGATGGCGAGCCGGCGCGATCTCCGTCACCGCATGGTCTTCGTTCCCGATTACGACATCGGGGTGGCCCGGGCGTTGTGCCAGGGCTCCGACCTGTGGCTGAACACGCCGCTGCGGCCAATGGAGGCGTCGGGAACCAGCGGCATGAAGGCCGCGCTCAACGGAACCCTCAACTGCTCGGTTCTTGACGGCTGGTGGGCCGAGTGCTTCGACGGGCGCAACGGTTGGGCCATCCCGTCAGCCGTCGCTGACGACGAAGACACAGAGCACTACGAAGACACCGAGCACAACGGCGCGCATCGCGACGAGGTCGAGGCGTCGGCGTTGTTCGATCTCTTGGAGCGAGAGATCGTCCCGTTGTTCTACGACCGGCGCGACAACGCCAGCCCGCCATCGGCGTGGTTGGCGCGGGTGCGGGCATCGCTGCGGTCGTTGGGCTGGTTTCTGCCGGCCTCGCGGATGGTGCGCGACTACACAACCGCGCTCTACGAGCCGGCGGCCACCCGCAACGAAGTGATGACGAGCTCGGGCTACTCGGCGGCACGCGAATTGGCGGCATGGAAGGCCAACGTGCGCGAGCGCTGGCACGGTATTCGCATCGAGTCGGTTCGCAGCCAACCCGAGGTGCCCCAGCTCGGGGAGAGTTGCGTGGTCGAGGTGGTCGTGAACCTCGGCGCGCTCAGGCCCGAGGAGGTCGCGGTGCAACTGCTCTACGGCGCGGCCGGCGACGGTGGCGAGCTCGTCGATGTGACGATGCAGGAGATGGCGCTCAACGACGGTGTCTGGCGCGCGACCTGGACTCCCGAGTCGTCGGGGCGCCAGGGGTTCGCGGTGCGCGTGTTGCCGTCGCACCCCCACCTGCCGTCGTTCGGCGAGCTGGGCCTCGTTACGTGGGCCGGGGCATAGCCTCGGAAACCAGTCGGTCGGCTAGGGCCGCAATGCCGGCAACCATCGGCGAGTTGGGCGCCATGTCGAGCAGGCATCCGGCTACCCGGTCGGTGGCCGCCACGGCGGGCTCTTCAGGTAGAACGGCGAGCAACTCCCCGCCACGCTCGTCGGCGAAGCGCGTGAGACGCTCTTCGTCTCCGGCGCGGACCCGGTTGCCGACATAGTCGATACGGGGGATGCCCAACTGCACGGCCAGCAGATGGGTGCGGGACGCGGTCATCAGCACATTGGCGGTGGGCTGGATCACCACGAGCAACCTGTCGACGTGACGGAGCGTGCCGCCCGCCCAGGACAGGTGCTCGAGCCCCGCCTCCATGTCGGCGATCACGTACGTGTCGGGCAGGTCGAGCGGGCTCTTGTCGATGAAGTTGCGAATCGTGATGTGGGCACTTCCCGTGCATCCCGACCCCGCCTTCTCTATCCGCGCGCCGAGCATCACGGTGACGCCATCAGGACCATCGGCGCCGTACTGCCCCATCAGGGCGGCCGGAGCCAGGTCGTCGGGTGTGCTCCGCTGAGGTCCGGACTGGTCGAGCAGCGGCCGCAGGCGCGCCGCGCCGTCCTCGCCAAGACCGATGTTGGCCGCCAGGTTGGGGTCGGTGTCGCAGTCGATGGCGACGACGGGGTGACCGCGGCGGGCAAGGGTGCGGGCGAGGACAGCGGAGATGGTGGTCTTACCGACTCCGCCCTTGCCCGAGATGCCCAGTCTCACGGCGCCATCATCGCACCCGGCGCGTTGATGCTCAGTATTGGGTGTCGAACTCCGGGTCGACGCCCAGGGCGTTGACCGAGGTGACACCCTCTACCCGGTCCTTGAGGATGCGCTCGATGCCGGCCTTCAGGGTCATCGTCGAGGCCGGGCAGCTCCCGCACGCCCCGACCAGCTCGACGTCAACGACGCCGGTGTCTTCGTGGAACCCGACGAGCGTTATGTCGCCACCATCGGCCTGAAGGGCCGGGCGGATGGCTTCGATGGCTTCGAGCAATTGCGCGTCCATGTGACTCCCGTCATCTGCGGAGGAACGTTGGAAGGGTACCGGCTGCTCCACGCTTGCTAGAACACCGTCGGCGCCCGGCTGCTTCCCGGCCGTTTCGTCACCTACCCTTCGCCGTGGCTCACGTGGTGACCCGGACGACGGTCGGTCCTGACGAGCTCGGCGCGTTCTTGCGACCGCGCACGGATCTGCTGCTTGAGCGGGCGACGAGCGACGGCTGCTTCGAGGCCGCCGAAGGCCCGGTCTCGCAGTACCAGCGCTGCGTCGAGGTGCGCTCGTTGTCGGAGGGGCGATCCGAGGTCACCCAGACCGTGTCGTTCAAGCTCGCCATCCCATACGCGGCCTGGCTGTTCGTGCTCCCGTTCCGTCACGCCATCGGGCGACTTCCGCGCGCCCGGGCACCGTGGTGGGCGCCCCCGGTGCACCTCGACGCCAGGTCGTCATCGGTCCTGGGCACCCTGGCCGTCCTCAGCATCATCTTCGCCTACCTCGGCACCCTGTTCACCCAGACCGTGAGCTTCGCCGGCGAGGAGTTCGGCGCCGGCAATAGTGCACAGGGAGTGGCCGGGGCCGTCGTGCGCGTCGGCGGCGTCATCGCCCTCGTCGTGGTCGCAGCCGCCGACCGTAAGGGTCGTCGGATCGTCCTCCTGTGGTCCGCTCTGGCCGGTTGTGTGTTCGCGGTGTTCGGCGCGCTCGCTCCATCGCTGCCGTGGCTCACCGCCAGCCAGACGTTGGCGCGGGCGTTCTCAACCGCTCTGCTCGTGCTGGTGGCGATCGTGTCGGCCGAGGAGGTGCCGGCTGGCGCCCGAGCCTACGCGGTGAGCCTGCTAGCCATGGCCGCAGGGTTCGGCGCGGGGATCTGTCTGATGGCACTTCGCCTGGCCGACCTCGGTCCTAGGGGATGGCGCCTTTTGTACGTCATCCCGGTGCTCGCGTTGCCGTTGCTGCGGGGGGTGGCGCGCCGGCTTCCGGAGACACGACGATTCGTGAAACCTCACGCCGCGGTACGCCTCAGCACCCACCGCAACCAGCTGATCCTGCTCGCCGTGTCCGGTCTCCTCATCAACATCTTTGTGGCGCCGCAATCACAGTTCTTCACCCGATTCCTCCGCACCGAGCATGGCTTCAGCGGAGCCAAGATCGGGCTACTCGCCATCGCTGCCGGCACGCCCGGCGGTCTCGGCATCATCCTCGGAGGCCGGCTCGCCGATCTGCACGGCCGGCGCATCGTCGGCGCGGTGGCCCTGTCGATCGGCACGCTCTGCACTGTCGCCTTCTTCCTCGCCAGCGGCCTCGGACTCTGGCTGTGGGCAATGGCGGGGTCGGTGATCTTCGCCGCCTCCGCGCCGGCACTGGGCGTCTACGGCCCCGAGCTGTTTCCCACGTCGTTGCGGGGCCGGGCCAACGGCATCCTTGCCGTGACCGGCCTGGCGGGAAGTGCGATCGGATTGATCGCTGTCGGCGTCTTATCGGACCGGTTCGATGCGATAGGGCCGGCGATGGCACTGATGTCGATCGGCCCGATCTTCGTAGCCGGGCTGGTGCTGGCACGGTTTCCAGAGACGGCGCGCCGGGAGTTGGAGGACATCAACCCCGAAGACCAGGCGACACCGACCTAAGCCAGGTGCGCACCGCGGCCGCGACATCGTCATCGCGTCGGCGCAGCCCATGGTCGCCACCGTCGAGCCACACGTGCGTGACCGGCGCCGGGATGGTGAGTGTGGCCGCCTCCAACTCTGTCCGCGTGCCGAACGCATCTCGTGTGCCCGACACGAACAGGCACGGCACCTGGATCTGCGGAAAATGGCCTGTGCGCATGATCTCTGGGCGCATTATCTCGGACTTGCCCGGAGGATGCAGCGGATAGCTGACGAGGACGAGGCCGGCGGCCGGCAACCCCTCGGCGACGGCCATTGAGCAGATGCGCCCACCCATGGATCGACCGCCGAGAAAGAGTCGGTCGGGCGCAAGCCCCGTGCGCTCGGCCAAGACCGCAGCCCCTTCCCGAACGGCTGCGAGAAGCACCGGCGGCCGGTCGGGCGACTTGCGGCCGGCGATGCGATAGGGGAAGTCCATCCGCTCTACCGGCATCGGCGAGACGGCCTTCTCGATGGCGACGAGCGCGGAGTTGTCCCGGCCCGCGCCGGCGCCGGGTGTCAAAAGGAGAGCCGCGCTCATGCGAGCAAGATCCGGCGCGCCTCGGTGAGCTCGAGAATCCGTAACCCGGCTCCCTCGGAGTCCGCGCCGTGGTCGGGATGCGACTCCCTGAGCAAGGTACGGAACCGGCTCAAGACCTCGTCACGCTCGGGCCGGTTGCCGGGCCCGAAGCCGAGCACCTGGAGGGCCCAGCGCTCATCGGTTGGGAAAAGGCGCCACGAGGTCGGCGGCGCGCTGGTGGGGTCGGACAGATGCGAGACCAGGCGCTGATCGACGCCCCCCTGCCAGCGCGACGCCTTGCGGATGGCGACGAAGACGGCCGGCCGAGCTTCGGGGTGCACCCTCGCCGCCGCGTAGACCGCGCCGAGGAGCTGGGGTACCGGTCTGCCGTGGCCGTCGAGATCGAACGAGACCGACTCACCCGGGCCCATCAACTTGTGACGGCTGCGATCGAGGCCGACGACATCGGTCTGGAACCGGTGGCGGAGCCGGGGCTGGGCTATGCGGCGCCCGTCTTCGAGGTCGTTGGTGAGGTCGACGAACTCGGCCCGCAGTTCCGGATCGATGTCGCCGAGGTAGGCGGCGATGATGCCGCCGAGAAGAATGCCGCCGTAGCCGGGGAGCGGGTCGGTCGGCAGCCACTGGGTACCGAGAGCAACGCGCCGGGTCGGCGCGACGGCGCGCGAGTGACGAATCTCGAGCTCAGCGAGCAGCACCGGCTACACCCAGGGACGGATGGTGTCGCGCAAGGCCTGAGCGCGCTCTGACACGACGGCATCGACGACAACGTCGTGGTCGTCGCCCTCGAGGTCGTCGCCCTCGAGGTCTTCGCCGTCGGCGAGCTCATCGGACTCCGGCGCGTCCAGGGCGGCGCGCACGTCGGCGGCGCGTGCTCGGATCGCCGACCAGGTGGCGTCGTCGATGCCGAACGGAGCCGGGCTAGCCGCGACAACATCGGCGGCGACGTCGAGGTCGACAGCAACCTCGAGGTTCTCGGGGGCATGGATCAAGCGGTCGGCCGCGACGAAGAGGTCGGCCATGGCGGCTTGGGCAACGGCACCATCGTCGTCAGCCCCGTCGTCGTCGTCGTTCTCTACGTCGTCGTCGTTCTCGGCGTCGTCGTTCTCTGCGTCGTCATACTCCTCGTCGTCGTCATCGGACTCGTCGACTACTTGCTCGTTTGCGCCCTCGGTGCCGAGCTCTTCGGCCTCGATCTCGTCGAGCACGGCCTCGGCGCGAACATCGTCGTCCTCCCGCACGACCAGGTTGAGGCCTGGCTCCCATCGCGACGGGACACCGCGCTCAGCGAGTACCGAGCTCAAGCGCAAACGAGTGCCCACGGGCCAGTCGGCAACCTCGTAGGCAACCTCCTCGACGGCGTCGTCTAGAGGCAGCGCGGGCACCGCGCCGGGATCCTGGGAAAGATTGCAATCACGGCAGCGCTCGGCGGCAAACGACAGCTCGGCACCACAGAACGGGCAGCAGTCCATCAAATCAGTTCACACTCGGTTCGTTCTCGGTCACAGCCGGCCAGCGTAGGTGCTGGCCCGGCTCGGCTCCTGCCGCGCCGAGTATCGTCGCCGCATGAGCGCAGCCGAAAAGCAAGCCCCCGACCGCAACCTGGCCATGGAACTCGTACGTGTCACCGAGGCCGCATCTCTCGCTGCCGCCCACTGGATGGGCCGGGGCGAAAAGAACAAGGCCGACGGCGCGGCTGTCGAAGCCATGAAGGTCATCCTGCAATCCGTGCCGATGGCCGGCGTCGTCGTCATCGGCGAAGGCGAGAAGGACGACGCGCCGATGCTGTTCAACGGCCAGGAGGTCGGCGACGGCAGCCCACCCGAGGTCGACATCGCTGTCGACCCCCTCGAAGGCACCACGCTCACCGCGCTCGGTCGCGGCAACGCCCTGTCGGTCATCGCCGTGAGCCCGCGAGGCACGATGTTCGACCCCGGACCCTGCTTCTACATGGACAAGATCGCCGTCGGTCCCGAGGCCACCGGATCCATCGACATCACCGCCACGCCAACCGAGAACCTCCAGTCGGTCGCCAAGGCGCTCGGGAAGGCGGTTCGCAACGTGACCGCCGTCGTCCTCGACCGCCCCCGTCACGACGCCCTCATCGCCGAGATACGAGAGGCCGGAGCCCGCATCCGCCTGATTCAAGATGGCGACGTGGCCGGTGCCATTTCGACCGGATGGCCGGAGGCCGGAGCCGACATCCTCTTCGGGGTTGGTGGCACACCGGAAGGGGTAATCTCCGCCGCCGCGCTCAAATGCATGGGTGGTGAGATGCAAGGGCGGCTCGCGCCCCGCTCCGACGAGGAGCGCAAGAACGTGCTCGACGCCGGGTTCGACCTCGAGCGAGTGCTCACCCAAGACGACCTCGTCAACAGCGACAACTGCTTCTTCGCCGCCACTGGCGTCACCTACGGCGAGTTGCTGCGAGGCGTGAACTACGACCGCAAGGGGGCGACCACCGAGTCGCTGGTCATGCGCTCGAAGTCGGGCACGGTTCGGCGGATCGCGGCGCGCCACTCGCTCGACAAGCTGCGCGAGTTCTCGGCCATACCCTTCGACTGACCACTCATTTCGACGCCTGCCAGTTGAAAGCGCCGAGCAGATGGTCCTCGATCCCTTCGTCGCTCACCTCGGGGATCACGGCAACGCTCTCGACACGATGTTTAGGGTCCTCCGCCGAACCGACCAGCACACCCACGACCCGACCATCGCGTCGAGCCGTGACCACTATGGCTCCACGATGGTCACCAAGGTCGGCGATCGCACTGGCTTCGGGATCGAGAATCGTCGTGACCGATAGCTCGGTATGCAGGCCGCCTCGCCCGACGACGGCCGGCTCTTCGAAGGGGGCATCAGCAATCGCCCGCCAGATCCTGCCCTCGGTCTGCTCCAGCAGATGCACCCGCTCGAAAGTCGCCGTGAACCTGTAGTCCGCGAGCGCCAGTTTGGCGGCAGCGATACGCTCCGGCGCGGCTTCGTCGGCAATCGTGATGTGGGGCACGAACGGCCACCTGAGCGACCGAGCGAGGGGATCCTGGAACACCCGGTCACGCAGGGCCTCGATCTCCGGCGCGCCTTCCTCGACCGGCAGGTAGAGCACGGGGTTGTCGGGCAAAAACGTGTCCGGCGCGCCGGTGCTGACGGTGAAAGGGCGAGTTGCCGCGGCCGCCTCTCGCAACACCCTCAGGGCATCGGGCAACCGCTCTCTGTTCACGTTCACCGGTGGGACCAGCGTGAGGTGAGCGGGGATCCGCCCGAGGCTTCCGTCACCCACGGCGCGCCGGAGCCCGTCGACCTCCTGCGCAAACGGCGCGGGCACCAACAGCGCCACTCCGAGTCTGACCTTCGGCATCCCCCATTCTGCGCCGCAATCAGCTTGCTTGTCGGTGGAGCTCCTGCCGAACGCACCCGACGAGGTAATCCGGCCGTTGTCGCACGTCGTCGCGAGTGAAGTGCAGCGCCCTCCAGCCGGCGGCCACGATCAGGTTCGCCTTGACGCTGTTGCGCTGCACGTCGCGGCGCGCGCCGTGCCAGCGGCGACTGTCGCCTTCCAGCGCCAGCTTCACCGGCGAATAGCCGAGGTCGACATACACCGTCTTGTGGTGCCCAGGCACCCGAATGGGGATCTGACGTCGCGGCTCGGGGAGCCCGGCGCGCCGGAGGAGCCGGACCATCTCGTCCTCCAACGGACTCTCGGTAGGTTTCGCCTCGGGACCTCGTTCCCGCAGCATCTCGAGCAGCGCGCCGGAGCCCGGGCGCCCGCGCCCAGCCAGGCGCTCCCCGACTCGCAGCAGACGGTCCCAGCTCACCAACCCGATCAACAATGCGTCCTCCGCCGCACTCTCGAGGGTCTCGATGTCGACGACGGCGGCAAGGTCGCACAACGTGCGCGCTGGAGCGGTGATGGGGATGACGCCGCGGCGCGTCGCATCGGCGCGGTGAAGATCAAGCGTGCGATGCACAATGACGTGATCGAGCTGCGGTCTCCGGGGCCCCGGAAGCAGTATCTCGACCGGCGCGCTGTCGATTCCGCGCAGCTGCCACAGGTTGGCAGCGGCGCGGTGTGAGACGACGGCGGTCGGACCAGCCGCCAGGCAGGCAGCCATGAGACGCTGCTCCGACGTCGGTGGAGCGGCCCCAACCCGGTAGACGCCCCGGAACACCGGTACCAGCAGCCCGCTCAAGAGCCAGGTGTCAACCTGGCGACGGGTCACTCCGAGTGCCAATAGCTGGGCTCGGAGGAGGAGCCCGAGCTGCTTGGCGGCCAATCGACTCAACCTTGCATCGAACATCGCCACATTAAAGCGAGGTACTACGACAAGAAGGGCCAAGTGGCGTCGCTCATTGTCGAGTTGACCACCGCATAGGTGGTCAAGTCGACAAAGAAGGCGCGCCGGGCACCGGTGGTTCGGCGGTGGTTCGGCGGTGGTTCGGCGGTGGTTAGGCGAGGATGATGACTTGGTCGTCGCGGACGTGGACGAAGCCGTCCTTGACCTCCGCCGACTCCTCGCCGCCACCTGCCTTCTTGACCCGCACGGTGCCGTCCTCGAGCGCGCCGAGGAACGGCGCGTGGCCCGTGAGGAACGCAATCTCGCCGCCGCCGATGGTGCGACACACGACCATCTCGGCTTCACCCGAGTAGACGATGCGCTCCGGCGAGACAAGCTCGACGTGCAGGGCCATCAGGCCGCTTCTTCCTTCTCATCCTTGCTGAGGCTGCGGGCCTTCTCCAAGACGCTGTCGACGCCGCCGACGTTGAAGAACGCCTGCTCGGGAATATCGTCGAGCTCGCCGTCGACGAGCTTCTCGAATGACTCGACGGTCTCCTCGACTGGCACGTTGACGCCGGGGATGCCGGTGAACTGCTCGCCGACGAAGAACGGCTGGGACAGGAACTTCTGCACCTTGCGGGCCCGCTGCACGACGACCTTGTCCTCTTCGGACAGCTCGTCGAGGCCCAGGATGGCGATGATGTCCTGAAGCTCGGTGTAGCGCTGCAGCACCTCCTGCACGCGCCGGGCCACCGCGTAGTGCCGCTCCCCCACCACTTCCGGCGCGAGGATCCGCGAGGTGGAAGCGAGCGGGTCGACGGCCGGGTAGATGCCGAGGGACGCGATCTGGCGGGACAGCTCGGTGGTGGCGTCGAGGTGGGTGAAGGTGGTGAACGGCGCGGGGTCGGTGTAGTCGTCGGCGGGAACGTAGACCGCCTGCAACGACGTGATCGAGCGGCCCTTGGTGGAGGTGATGCGCTCCTGGAGCTCGCCCATCTCGTCGGCGAGAGTGGGCTGGTAACCCACCGCCGACGGCATGCGGCCGAGCAACGTGGAGACCTCGGAGCCCGCCTGCACGAAGCGGAAGATGTTGTCGACGAACAGCAGCACGTCCTGGCCCTCTTCGTCACGGAAGTACTCGGCCATCGTCAAGGCAGACAACGCGACTCGCAGCCGCACGCCCGGAGGCTCGTCCATCTGTCCGTAGACCAACGCGGCCTTGTCGATGACGCCCGACTCCTGCATCTCCAGCCAGAGGTCATTGCCCTCACGGGTGCGCTCGCCGACGCCGGCGAACACCGACACACCGCCGTGCTGGGTGGCGACCCGGCGGATCATCTCCATGATGATGACGGTCTTGCCCACGCCGGCCCCGCCGAAGAGGCCGATCTTGCCGCCCTTGACGTAGGGCGCGAGCAGATCGATGACCTTGATGCCGGTCTCGAACATCTCCGACCGAGGCTCCAACTCCGAGAACGGCGGCGGGGGCCGGTGGATGTCCCACTGGGCGACGATGCCCTCTTCAACGGGCTTGCCGTCGGTGTCAAGCGGCTCGCCGATGACGTTGAACACGTGGCCGAGCACGCCCGGCCCGACCGGCACGGTGATGCCGTGGCCGAGGTTGCGCACTGCCGTGCCGCGCCGCAGACCGTCGGTGGGCTTCATGCAGATGGCCCGCACCCGGCTGTGCCCGATGTGCTGCGCGACCTCGGACACGATCTCCACCGTGTTGCCCTCGAGCTCGACGGTCATGCTCAGCGCCTGCCCGATCTCGGGGATGTCGGCTTGGGGGAACTCGACGTCGACAACCGGCCCTGCGATCGCGATCACCCGACCATCCTTGTGCCCCTTCTCGGCGGCCGGGGTTTCGGTGGTGGCAGTATCAGTCATGAGGGCTCCTTAACGGGGCCGGAGGGCTTCTGCGCCCCCGACCACTTCCATGATCTCGGTTGTAATCCCCGCTTGACGCACCTTGTTGGCCACGGTCGCGAGGTTCTTGATGAGGTCTTCGGCGTTGTCGGTGGCGGACTTCATGGCCCGCTGGCGCGCCGCCTGCTCGCTGGCGGCCGCGTCAAGCATGGCCGCGTACACTCGGCCCTCCACATAGCGCGGCAGCAGCTTGTCGAGGATTCCGCTCGGGTCAGGCTCGAACTCGTAGTCGGCCGTCGGGCCGCCCGAGGCCAGGTCCTGGATAGCTTCCTTCTCTAGCGGCAGCAGCCGCGACGTGACGACGCGCTGGGACCCAACCGACAAGAAGCGGGTGTAGACGAGCTCGACCTGGTCGACCTCGCCATCCTGGTAGCGCTGCATCATCGGCTGCGCCACCTTCTGGGCGTCTTCATAGGTCGGCTGCTCACTGAACCCGGTCGCCGAGTCGTCGATCTTGTAGCCCCGATAGCGGAAGTAGCCCTGGGCCTTTCGCCCTGCCAACGACAACGAATAGTCCTTGCCGTCGGACTGGGTGGCCTGCACGGCGCGTTCGGCCGTGCGCAGCACCGACGAGTTGTACGCGCCGGCCAGCCCCCGGTCGGCGGAGATGACGACGTAGCCTACGGTTCGCACCGGTGTGCGCTCCTGCAACAGCGGATGGTCGAGCACCGCGCCCGACGCCGCCAGCTGGCGGATCACCTCGGTGACCTGCTCGGAATACGGACGCGCCGCAGCTACCCGCTGTTGAGCCTTGACGATGCGGCTGGCCGCGATCAGCTCCATGGCCCGGGTGATCTTCTTGGTGGATTGCACACTGCGGATACGCCGCCGCAGGATGCGCTCCTGCCCGCTGGCCACGGGCTAGACCTTGGCCTCTTCGTCGCTCTTCGACCCGCCGCTCTCGCCGCTCTTCGGCTCGTCGCCCTTCGGCTCGTCGCTCTTCTTCGACTCCCCGCTCTCAGACGGCTGGAACCGCTCCTTGAACGAGTCGATGGCCGCGCCGAGCTGCTCCTCGTCGGGAAGTTTCCCCGTGGAGCGGATCGATTCGAGCATGTCGCTGTGCCGACCCCGGAACTCCTCGAGCAACTCGGACTCGAACCGGCGTACGTCCTCACGCTCGATGTCGTCGATGAAGCCCTTGGTGCCGGCGAAGATCGAAATCACCTGCTCTTCCACGGGCATCGGTGAACGCTGGGGCTGCTTGAGCAACTCGGTGAGCTTGTAGCCACGATCGAGCTGGTTCTGCGACAGCTTGTCGAGCTCGGAGCCGAAGGTGGCGAACGCCTCGAGCTCACGGAACTGGGCCAGGTCGAGCTTGAGCGTGCCGGCCACCGCCCTCATCGCCTTGATCTGGGCGCTGCCGCCGACCCGGGAGACCGAGATACCCACGTCGACCGCCGGGCGAACCCCGGCACGGAACAGGTCGGTTTGCAGGTAGATCTGGCCGTCGGTGATCGAGATGACGTTGGTGGGAATGTAGGCCGACACGTCGCCCTCTTTGGTCTCGATGATCGGCAGTGCCGTCATCGAACCGCCACCGAGGTCGTCGGACAGCTTGGCCGAGCGCTCGAGGAGCCGGCTGTGGAGGTAGAACACGTCGCCCGGGTACGCCTCGCGGCCCGGCGGGCGGCGGAGCAGCAGCGAGAGCTGGCGGTAGGCCTCGGCCTGCTTCGACAGGTCGTCGTACACGATGAGGGCAGCGTCACCCTTGTCCATCCAGTGCTGGCCGATGGCCGAGCCCGCGTACGGGGCGAGGTACTTGAACGGTGCCGGATCCGATGACGGCGCGTCGACGACGACCGTGTACTCGAGGGCGCCATGCTCCTCGAGAGTGGCCACGACCTCGGCCACGGTGGAGTTCTTCTGGCCGATGGCGACGTAGATGCACTTCACGCCTTGGCCCCGCTGGTTGATGATCGTGTCGATGGCAACGGCGGTCTTGCCCGTCTTGCGGTCGCCGATGATCAGCTCGCGCTGCCCCCGCCCGATGGGGGTCATGGCATCGATCGACTTGATGCCGGTCTGCAACGGCTCCTTCACCGGCTGGCGCGACACGATACCGGGCGCCTGCACCTCAAGCCGCCGGCTCTCGGTGGCACTTACTGGTCCCTTGCCGTCGAGGGGTTGGCCGAGGGGGTTGATGACTCGTCCAAGAAGGCCGTCGCCGACCGGCACGGAAAGGATGTTTCCTGTCGCGGTGGCCGACTGGCCCTCCTCGATCTCGTCGACGTTGCCGAGCACGACGGCACCGATCGAGTCTTCGTCGAGGTTCAAAGCCAGGCCGAGTGTGCCGCCCTCGAACTCGAGCAGCTCGTTGACGGCTGTCGTCGGCAGTCCGGCGATGCGGGCGATGCCGTCGCCGACCTCGATGATGCGGCCGATTCGCTGCTTCTCCAGGCTGGGTTTGAAGTCGGAGAGGTGTCGGCGCAAGACCTCGGCGATCTCGTCAGGTTCGAGGTTGAAAGCAACATCGGTCATTTGAAGGCTTCCTTCAGTTGTTCGAGACGGTGGCGGACGGTGCCGTCAATGATGGTGTCGCCGACCTTGGCGACGAGGCCACCCATCACCGACTTGTCGACAACGACCTTGACCTCGACCTGCTTGCCCAGGTTGGCGGACAGCGCCTGCACCAGTCGCTGGAGCTGGTCTTCGTCGAGGGGCGCAAAGGACCGGACCTCGGCAACTACTCGCTGCCGTGAGGCGGCGGCGCGCTCGACGAAGTCGCCGATGATCTCGGGGAGCTCACGGGCCCGGCCCGCGGCCACCACAAACGAAACCACCGCCACTGTCAGCGGGAGGGCTCGCTGGCCCAGCAGGTCGTCAACGATGGCGTCGCGTCGCTCTGCGGGCAACGCCTGGTCGGTGAGGACCTGGCGCAACTCATCGTTGCCCTCGAGCACCCGCGCGAATCGAAACAGCTCATCTTCGACAGTGTCGAGCACGCCCTCTGCTCGCGCCACCTCGAAGACGGCGCTCGCATAGGCGCGAGTGCGGTCAGTGAGGTCCATCAGTTGGAGGAGGTACCCGTGCCGGTCTGGCGGATGAAGCTCTCGACAAGAGCAAGGTTGGTCTCGCGATCGAGGTTCTTCTCGACCACCTTCTCGGCCAACTCGATCGACAGGGAAGCCACCCGTTCCTGAAGATCGGACTTCGCCCGCTCGACCTGGGCCGCGATGTCATCCTGGGCCCGAGCCTTGATGTCGGTCACCTCCGCTTCAGCCTGGCGCTTGAGGTCTTGGCGCAGCTTGTCAGCCGCCTGGCGCGCCTCGTCGATGATGCGGGCGGCCTCGTTCTTGGCGTCCGCGAGTTGGCTCTTGTACTCCTCGAGAATTGTCATGGCCTCCTGCCTCGTACGCTCGGCCTCGTCGAGGCTGCTGCGGATCTTGTCGGCCCTGCCGTCTAGGCCCTTCTTGATGGCGGGGTACCCCTTCTTGGCCAGCAGGAAGAAGAGCACGAGGAACGTCAGCGAGCCCCAGATCAGCTCGTTGGCGGCAGGAAGGATGGGGTTCGGCGCCTTGAGGCACTCTTCGGCCTGGCTGCCCGTCTTCACTGCATCCTCGACACATTTGCTCACTGCGGTCTGCTTCACGGTCGTCGGGGCCGGATCCGCGGGCGCGTCCTGCGCGATCGCGGCTGTGCCGGAGCCAAGGAACACAACGCCCGCGACGAGCAGCCCGGCGCCGACCGACCTACATCTCGGCAACGACACGACTGCCACTCAGCTTCCCTTGAGGAGGAAGACGAGGACGAACCCGAAGAGGGCGAGGGCCTCGGTGAACGCGATACCGAGGAACATCGTGGTGCGCACCATGCCCGCGGCCTCCGGCTGGCGCGCCATTGCCGTGATGGCGTTACCGACGACGATGCCGATGCCGATGCCCGGGCCGATAGCGGCGCCGCCGTAGACGATTCCGGCGCCGATCGTTGAGAGCCCTTTGGCCAGCTCACCCGGATTTTGGGCTGCTAGGACGTCGAACAAGTTGCCTCCTAATGCTCGGGGTGCATGGCACCGCCGATGTACACGGCGGTGAGAATCGTGAAGATAAAGGCCTGGAGAACCGACACCAGAAGCTCGAAACCGATGAGTGCGACGAGAAACCCGGCCGGCACCACGGCTCCGATATAGGTGGAACTGAACAGTGCCGCGGAGAGCACCGCAAAGCTCACGAGCAACAGGTGCCCGGCCAGCATGTTGGCGAAGAGCCGGACCGCCAGCGAGAAGGGGCGGACGAAGATTGTCGATACGAACTCGATGAGCGCAACCAGCGGCAGGAGGGCTTTCGGGACACCGGGCGGGATGAGCATCGACTTGAAGTAGCCGCCGAAGCCTTGGTTCTTTATCCCGACGAAGTTGAAGATCACCCAGACGACGATCGCGAGGAACGCCGGAATCGCCATCCGCGCCGTTACCGGCATCTGGACGAACGGGACGACCTCGAAGATGTTGCAGGCGAATACGAAGAAGAAGATGGTGACCAGAAAGGGCATGAAGCCCAGGCCTTCGGGGCCGATGGTCTGCAGGATGACGTCGGTGCGTACGAACTCCACACCTGCCTCCACCACGTTCTGCACCCCTGCTGGGACAAGGCTCCTCTTCGACTGGCGGCCTGCGACCCAGAACGCGAGAAACACCAGCGCGGCCGCGATCCACATGAGCACGACAACCTTGTTCACCTCGAAAGGCGTGCCCTTGAAAAGGAACGGCTTCCATTCCACGAGCTCGCTGACAAGCGGAAACGTGAGCGCGAACGTCATGGTCGGCGGGCCCCCTTCGGCGCTACCCCGGGAAACGCCAGCGACGCCGAGACGTGGCGTGTCTCCCAGATCAAAAGGCCCAGGTGGGCCACGAGAACGGTGATACAGAGCGGCACCATCTCGACCCAGCTCTGGTGGCGGACGGCGAGGATCATGGCGGTAATCAGCCCGAGCCGGACAAAGAAGCCGAAGAGCGCTGTCGCCATGAGCGCCGGCAGCGAGATGCGCGCCGCTCGGGCCAGCATTGCGGCCGACAAAAGAAAGTTCAGGAGCACGAGGCCGAGGGCGAAGGCGGCGGAGAGCGCGCCCTTCCAGCCCCACACCGCGCCGGCCGCGACGACGGGCACCGGCAGCCCGACGAGCGAGCGTCGGATCATGTCGAACACGACCTCGCGCTCGACAGGGCGACCGAGCTCTACGTTCCCGCCGTCTCTGTTCCCGCCGTCGGCCAGCGATCGCAGGTCGGTCACGCCGGCGTCACCGGCGGGTCGACGGGACCGAGAAGGGCAGTTTCCTGCGCCCGCATGTCGTCGTCGTAGCGGTACCAGGCGCGGACGAAGACACCCACGACCGCAACCAGCCCCAGGGCCAGCATGAAGACGGCACCGGTGCCAAGTGCCCGGTCGACGCCCCAGCCGGCCAGGCCGAAGAGAAACGGCACCAGCACGAACTCGAATGCTTGCGCCATCGTGTTGCCATAACCGCGATATGTGTCGCGAACCGCTAACTGCTCCACCAGGTTCCTGGCGCGGCTCCCGAATTCTTCCGCGCTCTTGTCGCGCAACTCCACCTATTGCCCTTCTGTGACTACCTGTTCTGCTGTGACTACCCGTTCTGCTGTGAATAGCTTGTGAATCGCCGCGCAATCTACGGGACGGGCCGCCTCTGCCGCAAATGCCCACCGTTCGCCTGCGGCTGTCCGCGCCCGTTGACGCGCGACGGAGAGGTCGACGGAGGTGCCTCTTGGTCGAAAACTTCGAGTCCCGGCAGCGGTTGGCGAATCCCGGGATGAAAGAACGTGTACAGCAACACGCCGAGGGCGGCGACGAGGAAGGGAACCACCGCGTTGCCCTTGTTGGTATAGGTCGGCACGAGCACGATGCCCGAAAGCATCGCCGTCCAGACCCACAGGATGAGCACTGAACGGCGCGGGCCGTGGCCGAGGCGCATGAGCCGATGGTGGAGGTGCTGCTTGTCGGCCTGCGACAAAGAAGATCGCCGCACGGCGCGACGCACGATCGCGAAGATCGTGTCGATGATCGGCACCCCGAGGATGAAGAACGGGATGACCAGCGGGGCGAAGAAGAAGTACGTCTGACCGCTGAACTGGTCGGCCGTGCGGCCGCCCACCGAGATGGTCGCCGCCGCCATGAGCAGGCCGAGCAGCATCGATCCCCCGTCGCCCATGAAGACCTTGGCCGGATGGAAATTGTGGGGCAAGAACCCGACGCAGATGCCGCAGGTTATGGCGACGAGCAACGGCGCCATGTTCTCCGGCTCGAGCAGGCCGACGTCTGACAACCTCGTGGCGTAGATGAACAGGCCGGCAGCGGCGATGGCCACAATGCCGGCGGCCAGCCCGTCGAGCCCGTCGATCAAGTTGACCGCGTTCGCCATGCCGACCACCCAGAGCACGGTCACGAGGAAGGCAAGGTCGGGCGACAGCACTACGAAGTCGGCGAAGGGCACCCGGAAGAAGAAGATGGTGACGCCGGCCATGGCCAGCACGGAACCGGCGAGAACCTGGCCCGCCACCTTGGCTGGAGCTGAGACCTCCCGCATGTCGTCGAGCATGCCGACGGCGAGAATGAGGATGGCGGCGACGGCAACGCCCAGCGGTTCCGAGGACGACTCGAAGACGGCCCGGAACTGCGGCAACAAGGCGGCGACGCCGAGGGCGGCGAGAAACGCCGCCAGCATGGCGATTCCTCCGAGCATCGGGGTGGGCCGGGTGTGGATGCGCCGTTCGTCGGGCTGGGCGATCGCCCCCCAGCGGATGGCCAGGCGCCAGGCGGCAGGTGTGAGAACGTAGGTGACGGCCGCCGCCACGAGGAAGACAATCCCGTAGCTGAGCATTTGTCAGAACCTGGTTTTCGTCACTCAGTCAGGACCCGGATAAGGCCGGAACTTCGAGCACAGCATCTCGACTGCATGCCGTACGTCAGCGAGCGCCGACGGATCTTCGCGCCGGCGCAGCGCCAGGCTTATGAGCGGCGCGATCTCGGTCATTTCGGCGTCGCCCATTCCCGCCGTCGTCATCGCCGCAGTACCGATGCGCAACCCACTGGTGACGAACGGTGACCGGGGATCACCAGGAATCTGGTTCTTGTTCAGGGTGATGCCGGCGCGGTCAAGCACGTCCTGCGCTTCTTTTCCTGTGAGATCGGGATCGAACGGGCGCAGGTCGACCAGCATGAGGTGGTTGTCGGTGCCCCCCGAGACCAACCGGAAGCCCTCCTGGCCCAGCGCGGCGGCGAGCGTGCGGGCGTTGGTGACGATGCGGCGGGCGTAGTCGCGGAACGCTGGCTCCGCCGCCTCCCGGAACGCCACCGCCTTGGCGGCGATCACGTGCATCAGCGGGCCGCCTTGAAGGCCGGGGAAGACGGCCTTGTCGATGGCCGCGGCGTGCTCGGCCTTGCAGACGATGCACCCGGCGCGCGGTCCGCGCAATGTCTTGTGGGTCGTGAAGGTGACGACGTCGGCGTAGGGAACCGGGTTGGGATGCACGCCTCCGGCGATCAACCCGGCGATGTGGGCCGCGTCGAAGATGAGCAGGGCCCCCACCTCGTCGCAGATGGCGCGCAGCGGCTCAGGATCGATGATGCGCGGATAGGCGGTGGCGCCGGCGATGATGGCCTTGGGCCGTTCGCGCCGAGCCAGATCGCGGATGGCGTCGTAGTCGAGGCGTTCGTCGCTCTCGCGCACGCCGTAGGCGACAAACCGGTAAAGGCGGCCGCTGAAGTTGACCGGCGAGCCGTGCGTGAGATGACCGCCCTGGTCGAGGCGCATGCCGAGCACGGTGTCGCCGGGCTCGAGCAGGCCCAGATAGGTGGCCATGTTGGCGTTGGCACCCGAGTGAGGCTGCACGTTGGCGTGCTCGGCGCCGAACAGGGACTTGACCCGTTCACGGGCCAGTTCCTCGGCCTCGTCGACGATCTGGTTGCCGCCGTAATAGCGCCGGCCGGGATAGCCCTCGGAGTACTTGTTGGTGAGCACGGAGCCCTGAGCGGCCATGACCGCGGGAGAGGTGAAGTTCTCCGACGCGATCATCTGCAGCGTCGTGTTCTGGCGGTCGAGCTCTCTCGCGATGATGTCGAAGAGCTGGGTGTCGTCGAAGGTCGAGTCTCCCGCGCCGGATTCGAGGGCGCCGATCTGGTCGATACGCCTCTGGTGGCGGCCACCCTCGAACTCGGTGGCAACAAACGCGTCGACACTGTCGGTCGCGGACTGCGAGCCCAGGAGCCTGGCGCCGATACACAGCACGTTGGCGTCGTTGTGCTGGCGCGCCATGCGCGCCGAGGTCACATCGTGAACCACCGCGGCGCGCGCGCCGTGCACCTTGTTGGCGGCGATGCTGATGCCAATACCGGTGCCGCAGACGCAGATACCGAGATCGGCCTCGCCGTCGACGACCGCACTCGCCACCCGGGCACCGAAATCGGGATAGTCCACCGACTGCTCCGAAAACGCGCCGAGGTCGTTGACCCGTATGCCCGCTTCGCGTAGGTGGCCGGCGATGACCTCCTTCAACTCGAACCCGGCGTGATCCGAGCCGATGACTATTCGTTTGGCGGCTACATCGCTCCCGGCGGGGGCCCCTGCCCGGCCGCCGGCCGTGCTTCTGGCGGCTTCCTCCGGTGCTGTCTCCACTGGAGCTATCGCCTCCTCCACTGGTGCTATCGCCTCCTCCACTGGCGCAGCATCAACCCCGATCAGGTCGACGAGACGGATGACGAGATTGTCGAGCTCTGCGACCATCCGCTCATAGACCGCTCGGGGCTGGCCAATGGGGTCGGCAACGTCGTCGGCGGGCGACGAACCCATGAGATCGACCGAGCCGCGACCAGCGTTCACTCGCTCCAACCACGCCTCGAGCTGCTCGTCCGGGCGCCGCGGCCCGACCTCCTCGCCGCGCCGAACCAGCTCCTTGAGGGTGAAGGTGCGCGGGAAGACCGCCGGCGCACGAACCACGGCCTCGCGAACATGCTCACGTGCCATGCCGATCACGACATCGGCGTCGTCGAGCAACTGCTCGGTGAGCGGCTGGCTTCGATGCTCGGACAGATCGAACCCGCGCCCGGCCAGAAGGGCCACGCCGTGCTCGCTGGCCGGCTGGCCCCCACGCAAGAGTCCTGCCGAAACCACGTGAGCGTCGGCGCCCAGATCGGTGAGCCGGTGCTGGAGCAGCACCTCGGCCACCGGTGAGCGGCAGATGTTGCCGGTGCACAGGATCAGGAAGTTGATTCCCGAAGTGTACCGGTGCCGCCGAAGCGGTTGGATGGAGGGCTAGCCAGGCGAGGGCTAGGCGGAGACTGCGGAGCCGTCGCTCTTACGGCGACGACTGAACGCGACGAGCCCGAAACCGCCGGCAACGAGCAACAGTGCAACGGCCGACCACTTGGCGATGTTCGCGCCGGTGAACGCCACCGTTCCCTTGGAGGCCGACGCGGTCGACGCCGGGCAGTTGATCGTGAAGCTTGCCGACTGGGTGACGTTGCTCGCGGCAACCGACGACGCACCGGAGCCAACGACCGTGTTGGTACCGCACTGGGCGGTGGCCGACACCGGGTCATCGATCGACACCTGGGTGGCCGACACGACCGTGATCGACACGGCGACGGTGCCGCTGGCGCTTGCGGTCTTGGTGCCGACTGATTGGCCGTTGACGGTGACCGTCACCGCGGAGCCGGGGGTAAAGACGCAGGTAGGCGCCAGCGTGACCGTGAACTTGTCGCCGACGTTGTGACTTCCCGCGTTTACGGACCCGGTTGTCGTGCTGCACGTGCCCGGGTACGGGTTGGTTTGGGCCTGTGCGGGCACCGCCATTGCCATAGCGCCAATCACGACTGCCAGCGCGCCAGTGAGAGAGAGCATCTTCCGCCTCATCGCCAGTTCCTTCCCGTAAAAGACATCAAGCAATTACTCTAGCGCCTGACGCGCCAGTCAAGCGTCCAAACCTGGTCCCAGGCGCCGCGGCGAGAACTGGACCCGTCGACCTGCCAGCCCGGCGCGTGCAGCTGAACCTGGAGCGACATCGGTTCGAGCCGCGCCTGAGGGACGAGCCGCAGCATCAATCGGCCGTTCCTCACCGCGCGGGGGATCACCGTATCGAACGCCACCTGGACGCTATTGCCGGCGCTGACCGGTAGAACGTGGCGCGAGAGGGTGAGTCCCGACTCGGTGATGCCCGCCTCCTGAATCGCCCCCGCGGGACCCCAGAGCAACACGTCGGCTCGATAGTCACCCGGCTTCGCGGTGTTCTCGTCGGGACCGAGTTGGTAGGACGGGGCCCCGTCTGGTGGCGCCTGGTTGTCGACCACGATGGTGGTGTGCACGGTCGCCGTGCCCTTGGCGTCGAGGTCGACCACCTGGCGCACGGAGGGCTTCACGTAGTAGTCGAGCTTGGTGGCCGTTCGGTTCTCCACGGCGACATGGAAGGTGCGGTCGGCGTCGGTCGGCGCCGGGCCCCCGCCGATTCCCGACCGCTCGAAGACCTTCTCCTCGTCGCCAACCGAGCTCCAAAGACGGACATGACCACCCTTGGCCGCGTCTCCGAGCTGCTGGCCAATGCTGAAGGTGTCGCGGGTGCCCTGAGTGATCTTGTCGACGACCGCCCGTGTCACCTCGGACAACAACTCCCGACGCTCAGACTGGTCGCTTCCTGGCGGCTCCGCCTCGTAGAGGTCGTGCAGCACGATCCTGCTCACGTTGTCGGCATCGATCGGCTCGGCAATTCCGTTGGCCGTGACCGGCCCCACGCTGCGAAGCAGTGCAGAGACCCCGGGTACGTCGACGGCGATGACCCCGTCGACCGCTTGACCGGTCTTCAGCTTGTACATGTCGGTCAACGCCCGTCCGGTAAAGGCAAAGTCGGGCGAAGAGTTCACCGACTGCCAGATCTTCGTCGGCTCGAAGGCGCCGAAGGCTTCGGCCATTCCCGCGGGAATCGGAGTGGCCGCGGCCTCGTCGAGGTGCAGCGATTGAATCGAGCCGCTCTTCTCGAAGGTCATGCGTCCGTCTGAGAAATGGACGATCGCGTAGGACAGGACCATCCCCTGGTCGCGCATCTCGGCATTGTTCAACAGGGCGAGGAAGTAACGCCGGTCGCCGGCGCCGCCAAGGAAGGTTCTGCTCGCGTCGATGGCATCGGCGCCTCTCGTGAGGCGGGTGGCACTCGAGCGCGCCTGCCTGTCGAACTGGTCGCGAGCGTCGCCCAAGGGTCCCCAGAGGCCTGACGACGCGCGCGTCGCACCACCGATCGTTCCCGCCGCAGTCCGCACGTCGGCGCTCAGCTCGGCCAACCCCTCGGCGGGAATCCGGCCGTCGGTGAACTGCGACTGGCCGGCCAGCGCATCGACCTTGCCGAGGAGGTCGCGAACCGCGCCGGCGCTCGTGGTCGCGTCGTTGATGAGGGTGATGAGGCCTGTGCGTTGGGAGCCAACCTTCGGCAGCAGGCGCAGCATCGAGATCGGCTTCGAGCCCGCGGCGCGCCGCTGGGCCGCGGCCAGCGAGTTGATGGCCGCGTCGACCTTGACGCTGGTTGCGGCACGCCCTTCCCGACTCTGGAGCGCGGCGGGGTCGGCGAAGGCCTGAACCAGCGTGTCGCGCGCCGAGTTCACGTCGGAGCGCACCTTCGACAACTCGTAGTAGACCGACCCCGCCGCCACTAGGACCAGGAAAGCGGCGACGCCAAGGGCGGCGAACAACACTCGGCGCCGACGGGTCGACCGAGATTGCGGGGTACGGCGCGACGGGAAGGGCTGCGATCGCCGCTTGGGCGACACTCTCAGTTCTTTGCTGACCGCGTGGTCTCGCGCCGGCCGCCCGGATCGTCGGGCGTGTAATAGCGGTAGGAGTACCCGTAGTCGTAGGCGTCGTCGGCGGTCACGCCGTTGAGCACTGTGCCGACGAGCGGCGCATCGACCTGGCGCAGAAGCTCAATGGCGCGCGTCGCTTCCTTGCGACTGGTAGATCCTGCGACGCAGACGACAAGGGTGGCGTCGACACGCCCCGACACGACCAGCGCGTCGGTGACCGGCAGGAGCGGCGGGCAGTCGATGAGCACGATGTCGGCTTCGGCCTGAAGCGACGTCAAGACCTCGACGGTGCGGCTCGACGAGAGGAGCTCGGAGGGGTTCGGTGGCGGCGGTCCGGAAGCCAGGATCGAGAGCCGGCTTTGGTTCGGCACCGGCTGGAGGGCGGCCGAGAGCGGCACTTTTCCCAGGAGGACAGACGTAAAGCCGACCGACTTGTCGAGCCCGAAGAACTCGTGCATGCGCGGCCGGCGCAGGTCGCAGTCGAGGATCACAACTCGCTGGCCGGCTCGGGCAATGGCGACACCGAGGTTGGCGATCGTCGTGCTCTTGCCTTCTTCGGCGCTCGGACTGGTGATCTGCATCGTGCGCACCGGCCGCTCGAGCGACATGAACTGAATCGAGGTTCGCAAGGTGCGATAGGCCTCTGACGCTGGCGACCGGGGATCGGTGAGGGAAACGACCTGCGGACGCTCCCTGTCCTTCCACTCCACCAGCGGGATCACGCCAAGCACGGGGAGGCCCCCGGCGGCGCGTTCGAGGTCGTCCTTTCCCTTGACCGAATCGTCCAGGTACTCGAGGAGGAACACCAGCCCGATGCCGAGGACGAGCCCGAGCACCAAGGCGATGGCGGCGTTGCGCAAGGGCTGCGGGCGGACGGGCGAGGTGGGAACGGTGGCCGGGGTTACGAGCTGGGCGCCACCGCTCTTGATCGCCTGGTCGACCTGAAGCTGGTCGAGCTTCTGGCGGAAGACCGCCTGCTGGCTGCTCAGCAAATCCTTACGGTTGTTGACGCTCTGGCGAACGGCGGCTTGCTGGGCCGCCGGCGCGGCACCGACCTCGGCCTCCGCCGAGTCCATCTGCTTTTGGATGTCGTCGATCTGGGTCTGGATCTGCTTGCTGGCGGCAAGGATGTCGTCGACCGCCTGCTTGCGACGAAAGTCGATGTACGCGTTGGCGTAGGCGTCGGCGACGATTGCCGACCGCTTGGGCACGGTGCTCTCCGCCGTCACGTCGAGGACATCGGTGCCGGTGACGCCGCTGACCGAGATGTGGGGACTAACTCCGAGCTGTTGTTTCACCGCGTTTCGAACCGGCTGGCTCAAGAACACCCGGATCTGGGTGTCGACCGCGCGCGCCGGATCGAGGGCCTGGCCAGTGTTGGAGTCGAACAACGACTCGGTGGGCCGTGACTGCAGCAACACCTCGGTGGTCGCCGCATAGACGGGCGTCTGCAGGTAGGAGACCGCCAACGTGACGCCGACGAGTAGGGCGACGGTGAGAATGACCGTACCTTTTCGCTTCCGCAGAACTCGGAGGTCGTCGCGAAGCTCCACGTGGGGCTTCGACGGCTCGGTCACCACAGGCTCAGGGTAGCCGCCTGCGAGATTCCCGAAATATCGGCCTGAAGTGGCCTCGCTAGGGCGCGGGGCGGCATTAGCATTGGCGGATGGGCCGGTGCCACGAGTTCGGCCTCCAGATCTCCGAAGGCTGCGACCACGAGATGCTGGCAGGCGAGAATCAATGCACGTGCGCGGGATGTGGCATCGCGTGTGGGGGCCAGTTTGCCGGTTGCCCCGACGTCTGGGCGCGCGGCCAGCCGATAGAGGTACACACGCCATTCGGCACCGCGGGCACGGCAACCCTCGAACGGGTCACCGTCGGCGGTTCCGTCAACGGTGTCGCTGCGTCCTGGGAACCAGAACCCCCCCTACCGCCGCTCGAGTCCCTTGTCAGCGTCACGCCCGAAACGGCGCCGGCACCGATTTCGGTTCCCGGAGCAGCCAGCACCGAGGCGGCGCCCTCCGAACCAGCCACCCCTGAACCAGCGGTCCCCGAACCAGCCGCGGTTGAACCACCAGCCCCGGTCCCGGAGCCGATGGCCGAGCCTGAGCCTCCGGCGCGTCCCGCAGCGGTGTCCGCGCCGCCTTCCACAGAGGCCGTCGCTGCCGTGAGTGCCGAACTGCGCACGGTGACCGACGGGCTGAAGCTGCAACAGTCGATGCTCGGTGACCTGCTCAATGGCCTCACTCGCCAGCAGGCGATGATGGCCGAGCTTCTTGACGCGAGACACGCCGAGCTGCGACTGGCAATGGTGGCCGAGTCGCTACCCGATTCCGTCGCCGAAGCGGTGTCGAAGGCGTTCGCGGCAAATCAGGAAGAGCTCACGGCCGCATCGGTGCAGCTGGCGAAGTCAATCGGCATGGACGCTGCGGTGACGAAGGCGCTCCGGCAGGTCGCCAACCGCACCGACGACAAGTTCGAAGAGCTCTGCGTGCGCCTCGAGAAGCTCGTCGCCAAGGCAATGCGAGCGGGTGCCCGCCAACCGAAGCCGCAAGCCGCGCCGGGCAAACCGCGAACGGCGGCAAAGAAGGCTCAGTCGGCGAAGAAGGCTCAGTCTGCGAAGAAGGCTCAGCCGGTGAAGAAGACGTCGCGAACTTCGGCCCAGGGAACGCGGCCTTCGCGAAGAAGCTTGGGCTCCTGACCCGTGCAATCCACGACGGTCGACGGCTCACCGTCGCACCGTCCGCCGTCGAGCACGATCGGAACCGTTGCACCCAAGGCAGCCTCCACCTCGGCTGCCGTGCGCAGCGTCGGCTGACCATGCAGGTTGGCGCTCGTGGTGGCCAGCGGGCCCACGGCCCAGCACAGCGCCATGGCGACGGCATGGTCTGGGCAACGAACACCGATCGTCGCCTCGTCGTCACCTAGGTCGGCGCCCAGATCGGGGCGGCAAGGAATCACAACCGTGAGCGGGCCTGGCCAGAACCGGTCCATCAGCGCCACCGCGCCGCGTGGTACTGCAGCTCCGAGCGCCACCGCCTCATCGATGCCGCTCACGAGCACCGGAAGGCTGACGGCGCGCGGTCGCTGCTTGACCTTGAACAACTGCTCGGTCGCGCCGGGGAAGAACGGATTCACCGCTAAGCCGTAAACCGTGTCGGTCGGTATGGCGACGACACCACCGTCTAACAGCGCGTGTTTCGCCGCCGTGATCGCCTCGTCAGGAGGCGGGTCTCCAAGGGCGGCGAGCACCGTCATTGCTCAGACCCTACCCACGAGCACGCGGGGACGACCGGCGAGGTCGGGCACAACCTCGGCCTCCTCGAAGCCGGCGTCGCGAGCCAGGCGGATGGCCGCCTCCGACTGGTGGGGGGCAATCTCGACAACGAGGCGCCCGGGGCGGGCCAACCAATGGCGCGCCGGCCCGACGATGGCTTCCACCGCTTCCAGCCCCGTAGGTCCGGACACGAGCGCCGCCGCTGGCTCCCACTCGGCCACCTCGTCGGGTAGATCCTCGGCGGCGGCGATGTACGGCGGGTTGGACACGACTAGGTCGATGGTTCCGGCCAACTCGGACGGAAGCGGATCCCACCAGTGCCCCTGAAGCAGTCGGACGCGGGTACCTGCCGGCGATCCCGCGCCGGCGACGTTGGCCCGGGCAACGGCCAAGGCGGCCTCCGAGACGTCGGTGGCCCACACCGTCACGCGGGGCGACTCAGCTGCGATCGACAGGGCGATGGCACCCGACCCTGTCCCAAGGTCGGCCACCAGGCGCCGGCGCCCCGCGCCGAGCGGCGCCAGCTCGGCCATGGCCACCTCGACGACCGTTTCCGTCTCAGGTCGCGGTATCAGGACCCGGCGGTCCAAGAACAGGTCGAGCCGTCGAAATCCCCATCCGCCGACCACGTATTGGAGCGGCTCCCCCGCGGCGCGCCGGCGCGTCATGGACAGCGCGGCATCGACGGCTTGGGCCGGCGCGTCCTCGTCGAGGTGGGCCCAGAGCTCGGCTCCGTCGTATCCCGATGCCCGCTCCACGATCCGCCGGGCCTCGGCCTTGTCGAGCGCGGACTCCAGCTGGCCCAACAAGGTGCGCCAGGTCACTCCCCGCTCAGCTGGCGCGCCCGCTCGTCGGATACGAGGGCGTCGACGAGCTCGTCGAGGTCGCCAAGCAGCACCTTGTTCAGGTTGTGCACCGTCAGCCCCACCCGGTGGTCGGTCACCCGGTTGTCCTTGAAGTTGTAGGTGCGGATCTTCTCCGACCGTCCTCCCCCACCGATCTGGCCCCGGCGCGTCTCGGAGGCCTCGGCCGCCTGGCGGTCCTGCTCCATCTTGAGGAGGCGCGCCCTCAAGACCTGCATCGCCTTGGCCCGGTTCTGGATCTGGCTCTTCTCGTCCTGCATGGCCACGACGGTGTTCGTGGGGAGGTGGGTGATCCGCACCGCCGAGTCAGTGGTGTTGACCGACTGGCCCCCGGGACCGGTCGAGCGGTAGACGTCGATCTTGAGCTCGTTCTCCTCGATGTGGATGTCGACCTCTTCGGCCTCCGGTAAGACGCTTACCGTCGCCGCGCTGGTGTGGACCCGACCCTGCGACTCCGTGACCGGCACCCGTTGCACCCGATGCGGACCCGCCTCGTGCTTCATCCGTCCCCAGACACCGTCGCCCTTCATCAGCACCGCAACCTCGTCGAATCCGCCCATGTCGGACGGATGGGAACCGAGGATCTCGGTCTTCCATCCCATCCGTTCGGCGTAGCGGGTGTACATCTCGAACAGGTCGCGGGCCCAGAGGTTGGCCTCCTCCCCTCCCTCGGCGCCGCGGATCTCGAGGATGATGTTCTTGCCCTCGTTCGGATCCTTCGGCACGAGCAGGAGGCGGATCTCCTCCTCGAGGAGGGCCAGTTCCTTCTCGGCTTGATCCGCTTGCTGGCGAAGGAACTCCCGGTCGTCGCCCGCCGAGTCCGACATCATCTCCTTGGCGGCGGCGAGGTCGTCGAAGACCTCCGTGCGGCGCCGGTGAGCAGACACCACGGCCTCGAGCTCCTTGGCCCGCTTCGAACGCTCGGTGAGGGCGCGGTGATCGGCCAGCACCTCGGGATTCTGGAGGTCGGCCAGCACCTCGTCGTATTCCTTGGCCAGATCGGCCAACCGGTCGTTCACAACCGGTCAGGGTAGGGCACTCCGGCGCGGTTGCTACTTCTTCTTGCGCGCGCCGTAGCGGCGCTCGAAGCGCTCGACCCGGCCACCGGTGTCGACGAGCTTCTGCTTGCCGGTGAAGAACGGGTGACACTCGTTGCAGAGCTCGACGCGCAAGTCGTCTTTGGTGGAGCGGGTGGTGAAGGTGTTGCCGCACGAGCAACGCACACTGGCGTCGGTGTAGGTGGGGTGGATGTCGGTCTTCATGTCTCTATCCTCTCATCCCGCCGAAGCGGGCCTCATCCCGCGGAGGCGGGGGCCTTGGCAATCTCGGCGAGGAACTCGTCGTTGCTCTTCGTGCTTCTGATCTTGTCCATCAACAACTCCAACCCCGCTCCGCCTTCCAACGCGTTCA
>JALZBN010000297.1 GCA_030947365.1 Actinomycetota bacterium | reverse complement strand
CGCGACCTGCGGCGGCATCCGGATCGTGTCGGTGTATGTGCCTAACGGGCGCGAGCCGGGCTCCGAGCACTACCGCTACAAGCTCGCCTGGCTGGCGGCACTCCAGGAGATGGTTGCCGCCGGCCCACAGGGCACGGTCGTGTGCGGCGACATGAACATCGCCCCGACCGATGATGACGTTTTCGATCCGGATGCCTATGTCGGCCAGACCCATGTCACGGCGCCCGAGCGGGCGGCCCTGGCCGAGCTGCAGGCGCTCGACCTGCGCGACGTGGTGCGCGACCGCTGGCCGCACGAGCGGGTGTTCACCTACTGGGACTACCGGGCCGGAATGTTCCACCAGGACCTCGGGATGCGGATCGATCTGATCCTGGCCAGCGCGCCAATCGCCAGCCGCGTCCGCGCGGCGTGGGTCGACCGGAAGGCCCGCAAAGGTTCCGGGCCAAGCGATCACGCGCCGGTGATCGTCGACCTGGACGAGGCGCCCGACGGCGACATCGGCCCAGTTGTGCCGCCGCCCTCGGCGCCGGCGGCCAAGCGCGGCTCGCCCCAGCGCGGTTCGGTCAAACTGCCGCAATCTCGGTAACGGCCGGGCGCGGCGCTGCGTGACCGCCGCTCATTGCCGGCGATCTCGATCGCGCGACGGCTGCACGCGCTTTGGCTCTCCGGGCATCTTCGGATAGTCGGGTGGATAGGGCATGTCTCCCTGTCCCTGGGCTGAGTCTTGCTCGTAGATGTCCAGCAGCGGCTGGAGGGAGTGGGCGGTGTCGTCGATCGCGGCATGAAGATCGCCCAGCTCGCCGACGCGAGCGGGCATCGTCGCGACGGTGAAGTCCTCGGGCGCGACCCCAGACAGCTCGTCCCAGGCCAGCGGCGCCGAGACCGGGGCGCCCGCCTTCGGCCGAACACTGTAGGCACAAGCGATCGTGCGATCGCGGGCGTTCTGGTTGTAGTCGACGAAGATGCGCCGTCCGCGCTCCTCCTTCCACCATTTGGTCGTCACCTGGTCGGGAAGGCGCCGCTCGAGCTCGCGACCGAAGGCGATCGCGGCGTGGCGGACGTCAGTGAAAGTCCAGCGTGGCGCGATCCGGACGTATATGTGGATCCCCCGGCCACCCGAGGTCTTCGGGAAGCCGGTGTAGCCGAGCTCATCCAACAGCCTGCGCGCCCGCGCGGCAACGCGCACGGCATCCGCGAAGTCGGTGCCCGGCTGCGGGTCGAGGTCGATACGCAGCTCGTCGGGATGATCCACGTCGTCGCGGCGAACCGGCCACGGGTGAAAGGTGATCGTGCCCATCTGCGCCGCCCAGCCGACGACGGCCAGCTCGGTGGGACAGACCTCATCCGCATCCCGGCCGGAGGGGAACTGGATCCGGGCCGTCTTCACATAGTCCGGAGCACCGCGCGGGACGCGTTTCTGAAAGAAGGCATCGCCGCCGCCCCGCTCACGGGTCGAGACGACAACGCCTGGGTGGACGCCCTTGGGCCATCGCTCGAGCGTGGTCGGTCGCCGCTGGAGAGCGCGCATGATCCCGTCCCCAACCGCGAGGTAGTACTCGACGATGTCGAGCTTGGTGACCGCGTCTGAGTGTTCGGTGATCGGAAAGATCACGCGCCCCGGGTTGGACACGCGCAAATCCCGACCACCGGCGTCGACGATGATCTCCTCAGATGGGGCCATGTGCTCAGGAGTTCTACGCCAACCGCCGGGTAGTCGCTCGGCGGTCGTACCGACCAAGCCACGCCGCGCCCTGGAACTGGTCGTGATGGTGGTGGTGCCGACAACCCGGCCGTTATGAATCGATTATCTCCAGGCGCGGAGTCGTTTGAGGTTGACGTGATCAAGGGTCGGGTCGGGAGCGGTCGTGGTGGCCAATCGTCTCTCTCCCCGGGGTCTCACGTGATCGGTCAGGCGGCCTCGGCGACCGGGTTGCGCAGCCCGCCGATACCGTCGATCTCCACCTCGACGACGTCCCCGGCGTGCAAGAACAGCTTCGGGGTCCTGGAGTTACCGACCCCGGCTGGGGTACCGGTGGCGATCATGTCCCCCGGCTGGAGGGTCATGATCTGGGACAGGAACGCGACCGTCTCGGCGACCCCGAAGATCATGTTGGCCGTGTTGCCGTCCTGAACGGTCTCGCCGTTGACGTGCGTACGCAGCGCTAGCGCCTGGATGTCGTCGATCTCCTCGAGCGTCACCAGGGCCGGCCCGCAGGGTCCGAACGTGTCGATCGCCTTGCCGCCGGTCCACAGGTTGTTGGCCATCTGAAGATCGCGAGCGCTGACATCGTTGAACGCCATCACGCCGACCACATGGTCAAGTGCGTCAGCCGCGTCCACGTTACGTGCCGGCTTGCCGATTACCACCGCCAGCTCGGCCTCGTAGTCGACCTGGTCAGTGCTTCGCGGCGGGACGATCGTGTCGGTGGGTCCGATCAGCGAGTTGGCGAACTTGGCGAAGAACATCGGCGCCGAAGGGGCGCTGAGCCCCGACTCCTCGGCGT
>JALZBN010000296.1 GCA_030947365.1 Actinomycetota bacterium | reverse complement strand
CAGTAGCGGTGGGGGCAGTAAGACTCTCGACCTCGGAGCGGGCGGCTCCACGGTGATCGTGGCCAAGGGCGGCAACACACCGCACTTCGATCCCGACGTCATCAAGGTTCCGGTCGGACGCGAAGTTACCTTCACGTTCAAGAACGAAGACAAGGTCCCGCACAACTTCACCGTCAGCTATATCGGCGTCGAGGTCAACGCCGGGCCGGGCCAGAGCGTGCCGGTGAAGTTCACCGCTCCCGACAAGGGCACGTTGGACTTCTACGATCGCAACGACCAGGGCCAGGGCATGGCCGGCAAGATCGAGGTGAGCTGACCCTCGGCTGGAGCTGACCCTCGGCTGGTGGGTCAGGCGGCGCGGGCCGGCTCTCCGGCGGGGAGCGGCAAGTCCTGGCGAGGTCGCAGCACGGCCTCGCCTCGGCTCGCATTCCACGCCAGTGCCGCCAGCGCGGCCAACAACGTCATTCCGCCACCGACGGCCAGTGTGGCCCGGGCTCCCCACTGCTCGGCGATCCACCCCATAAGTGGCGCGCCGATCGGCGTGCTTCCCAAGATGACGAGCCCGTAGAGCGCCATCACGCGTCCACGCATGGCTGGGCGAGACGCGAGCTGCAGGGTCGAGTTCGCGGTGGCGAGAAACAGCATCGTGGTAACGCCGACGATGGCAAGGGCAACCGCCTCCCATGTGGCCGTGGGCGCCATCGAGCTCAGAACGCACGCGGCGCCGAATGCGAGCGCCGAGCCCATCAGGAAGCGGCGGGTGGGCCCGGGACGGGCCGCGGTTACGAGGGCGCCCACGAGAGAACCCGCGGCCATCGCCGAGAACAGCGCCCCGTACAGCTCGGGACCGGCGTGAAAAGCGAAGCGGGCGACCAACGGGACGACGACGGTGAAGTTGAAGCCGAACGTCCCGATGACGGCCAGCATCAGCAGCACGGTCAACAGCTCGGGCGTTTCCCGGACGTAGCGAAGGCCGGCCCGCACGCGCCGGGTCTCGTCGACGACCGGCGCGCCGCGCTGTAGCTCAGCCGGGCGCATGGCCACGAGTGCGGCCACCACTGCGAAGTAGGAGATGCCATTCAGCAGGAAGCACGGCGCGAGCCCAACCGACGCGATGAGCACTCCGGCGATCGCCGGCCCGACGAGGCGGCCGCTGTTGAACACCGCGCTGTTGAGGCTCACGGCGTTGGGAACGTCGGCCGCGCCGACCATCTCCGTGACAAAGGACTGCCGCGCCGGCATGTCGAGCATGCTCACGCAACCTTGCAGGAAGGCCTCGAGATAGACCATCCAGAGCACGATGCTTCCGGTGACCACCAGGCTCCATAGGAGGATGGCCAAGATGCCCGAGGCCACCTGGGTGGCGATCATGATCTTTCGCTTGTCGAGACGGTCGGCCACCGAACCCGACCACGCGCCGAGCACCAGTAAGGGGAGGAATTGCAGCGCCACCGTCGTTCCCAGCGCCACCCCGCTGCTGGTGAGCTTGAGGACGAGCCAGCCCAGGGCCACCGTGTGCATCCAGGTGCCCACGACCGACACGAGCTGGCCGGTCAGAAAGAGGCGATAGTTGCGGCTGCGCAGCGAGCGGAAGGTGCGGGTGGTCACCCGTCGAATCCGGGTCATCGGTCTGCCTCAAGAATCTGTTCGAGCACGGTGGCGGCCCGCTCGAGAACGGCACGATCTTCGGGGGAGAGGCAGCGGAGGCGCGCGGCCAGGTAGGCGTCTTTGCGCCTGCGGCTCCGGGCGATGAGCTTCTCGCCCAGAGGCGTTGTCGCCACGTGGGCGACGCGGCGGTCGGTGGGGTCGATCGTACGCGTCACCAATCGAAGATCCTCGAGCGAAGCGACGACTCGGGTCATCGTGGGAGGCTTTACCCGTTCGGCGCTCGAAAGGTCGCCGACAGTCAAGGGTCCACGGCGACCGAGCGTTGCCAGAGCCGAGAGCTGGGAGGCAGAGATGTCGGTGTCAGCATGCTGACGAAGGCGCCGGGCCAGCCGGTTGACGGCCAGCCGCAGCCGAGCCGCGACCTCGGCATCGGTGGGTGAACCAGACTTTGAGGTAGTGAGTGATGACATCGTTCACAATACTAATTAGTTGTGCAAACTAATGCCAAACGTTTCTAACGAGGGGAGCTTCATCGATGACCGCTCTGTCCCAGGAAGAGATCCAGACTGCGCTCGGCCAGCTTGACGGATGGGAGGCCGCCGAGACGGAGATCTCCCGGCAATTCACCTTCGACAACTTTCGCCAATCGGTCGCGTTCGTTGTCAGTGCCGCCTTCGAAGCAGAGGCGGCCAATCACCATCCCGATCTCGACGTGCGCTACGACAAGGTTCACGTCACGTTGAGCACTCACAGCGAAGGTGGGGTCACCGCGAAAGACATCGACCTGGCGCGCGCCCTCGACGCCCTGCACCGGTAAGGTCCAGCTATGCCGACGCAACCTGATCAGCCCGTCGGGCCTGTCCCCGAGGGCGCCGAGCCCGAAGAGTACGACCGCCTGCGG
>JALZBN010000295.1 GCA_030947365.1 Actinomycetota bacterium | reverse complement strand
CAATGCCGTCTGCAACTGGCCGGCGGTGGCGTATCGGTCGTCGGGACGCTTGGCCATGGCCCGGAGCACGACCGCCTCGAGCGAGCGGGGGATGCCGGCGCGCACCTGGCGCGGTGGCAGCGGGGAAGCCGAGAGGTGCTGCATGGCCACGGCGACGTCGGTGTCACCCGAGTAAGGAGCTCGGCCACAGACCATCTCGTAGAGCACGACCCCGAGGGCGTACACGTCGGACCGGCCGTCGACGGCTTGGCCGTTGACCTGCTCTGGCGACAAGTACTTGGCAGTGCCGACGATCGCGCCGCTCTGGGTCAGGTCAGTGTGACTGTTCGCGCCGGCCCCCGTGGCGTCCTCGATGGCCTCGATGGCCGCTTTGGCGATGCCGAAGTCGGCGACTTTGGCGCGCCCGTCGTCGCACAGGAGGATGTTGGCTGGCTTCACGTCGCGATGGATGACGCCGGAGCGGTGGGCGTAGTCGAGGGCGTCGGCCACCTGGGCGCCGATCTGCACGACCCGGCGCGGGTTCATCGGTCCTTCGTCTGACAGCACTTGGCGAAGGGTGCGGCCGAGCACCAGCTCCATGACGATGAAGGCCACGTCGCCGTCGGTGCCGGTGTCGTAGGTGGCGACGACGTTGGGATGCGCCAGGCGCGCCGCCGCGATCGCTTCGCGCCGGAACCGCTCGAGAAACGACTCGTCCTGGGCCAGGTGGGAATGGAGCACCTTGACGGCCACGGCCCGCCCCAGGGTCTGGTCTTGTGCCTCCCAGACCTCCGCCATCGCCCCGCTCGCGATGGGCCGGATCATCCGGTAGCGGCCGACGAGTACGCGTTGCTCGTCGACCCGGCGGGAGGCTTCGGCCGTCACGGTTCGGGTTTAGGCCTTCACCTGGAACGCAACGCCGACGCAGCGAGGCCCGGCGTGGGTGCCGATGACGGCGCCGAGATCGGCGACGATCACCCGGTCGCGCGGCACCTGGGGCGCCAGCATGTCGATGAGCTTGTCGACGTCGGGCGCTTCGCCGTGGATGACCGCGACCTTGTCGACAGACGGCCGAGCCGTCACCTGTTCGGCGAGCCACGCGAAGGCGCGGGCCCTCGTGCGCTGCTTGGGGCCGGGCTCGACCGCGCCGTCTTTCACCTCGATGATCGGCTTGATCGACAGGAGCGAACCGATCAGCGACTGGGCCTTGCCGATGCGGCCGCCCTTCTTCAGGTTCTCGAGCGTGTCGAGCGTGCCGTAGACGCGTGTGCGGCGAGCGGCGTCGATTGCGACCGCGGTGACCTCCTCGAGATCCTTGCCCTCACTCGCCGCTTCCGCGGCCTCGAGCACGATCATGCCCAGCCCCATCGTCACCGACAACGAGTCGACGACGTTCACGGGGATACCGCCCTCCATTGCCTTGGCTCCGGTCAGCGCCGAGTCTCGTGTGGCCGAGAGCTTCGACGACAGGTTGATGCACACCACCCCGTCGTACCCGTCGTTCTGGGCGGCGCGGAAGACCTGTTCGAACGAGCCGGGCGACGGCGCCGCCGTCTCGGGTAACACCGGTGATGACGCGCAACGCTCCCAGAACTCCTTCGGCGTGAGGTCGCGCCGGTCGAAGAGCTCCTCGTCGCCGAAGCGGATGGCGAGAGGGATGACGGCGATGTCGTTCTCGGCCGCAAGGGCGATCGGCAGATCGCAGCTGCTATCGGTGACGATCTTGATCCTGCTGGTCATGCTCGCTGACTCACCGCTTCCTCAGGTTCGGGCGCCACCTGCGCGCCGCGAGTATCGGACGGGTCGTGCCGGCCGCGCCACGTGTGCCGTCCCCACCAAATGGCGAGGAACATAGCGGCCCCGAGTGAGACGGCGAGGCTCACTCCCGAGGCGGCCGTCGATCGTACGGTGAGGCGAGTACGCCCAATCACCAGATTGCCGTCGGGAGACTCGAGCGTGATGCGCATGGGGAAGGCGCCCGAGGTGCGCGACTCGACCGAGAAGCGCTGGGTGGTGTTGCGCCGGATGAGATCGAGGGTGACGGTGTTTCCCCTCGGAAACGCGAGCTTGTCGCTCTGCACGCGCACGACGACCTTCGCGGGCGTACCGGTGCGGTTCTGGAACGTCACCGGGATCTCTCCCCGCTGCGCCGTGAGGGTGATGGACCGGCCCTGCGGCATCTCGATTTGAGACAGCTGTGCGTCGATCGCCTTCTGCACCGAGTCGACGAGGGGCTGTCGTTGGCGCGCCGACCGTAGCTCGGCCGACTCGGTCGCCAGCAGCCGGTTCTCCAGCTGGCCCCGCATCGGGGTGGCGGGGCCGAGGATGCTGCCGAGAGCGTCGAGTCGTCGGCGCGCGGCGCGCAGATTGGCGGCGACCTCCGCGAGCCCCGGGCTTGGCGGCGATGCCAAGGTGCGGACGAGCGGCGCGCCGGTATCGGTCTTGGCCGGCGCGACCGACGTGAAGAGCTGGTCGAGCGACACACCTTCGAGAATCGGGCTCTGGGCCAGCCCGCCAACCACGGTTTCGAGAAAGGCCCGGCTGGGCTTCCA
>JALZBN010000294.1 GCA_030947365.1 Actinomycetota bacterium | reverse complement strand
GCCTTTGGCATCGCTTTCACGACCTACCTGATTGCCCTCGGAGTCAGCCGAGCCTTGTGCTCCGACCCGCTCGTCATCCGCTTCAGCGCCGACCGTACGCGCCGCCGACGAGAGGCAGTCGCAGCGTCGATGGGCGCCGCGCTCGTGCTCTCCTTCGTTCTCGGCGCGGTATGTGCCGTGGGGAGCGTTCTCACCGAGGGGCCGCTGCGCAACACGCTGTTGGTTCTCAGCATCTCCCTTCCCGGACTCTTGATGCAGGACTCGATTCGGTTCGCTCTCTTCGCCGTCGGCGCGCCGGCACGCGCCGCCTTCAACGACGCGCTCTGGCTCGTGTTGCAAGCCACGGCATTTACCGGCGTCCTCCTCTTGGCGAAGCCCACACCAGCGCTGCTTCTCGGGGCCTGGGGACTCGCAGCAACCCTCGCCGCCATCATCGGACCTATCCAACTCGCCGTCGTGCCCAACCCGGCGAGATCGGTCCGGTGGTTACGTGATCATCTCGACCTCGGAGCTCGCTACGTCATCGACTACTTCGCCATCGTTGGTTCCGTGCAAGTAACCGTCTACGGGCTTGCTGTCTCCGGGGGACTCTCCGAGTCGGGGGCTTTCCGCGGTGCCCAGCTATTACTCGGTCCCCTCACCATGCTCTTCTTCGCTGCCCTTAGCGCAGCCGTTCCCGAAGGCGTCCGGATGAGAGCCCACTCCGGCGGCCACCTCCGCTCGATGTGCGGTCGGCTCGCCGTGGGCCTGCCCGCCATCGGCGTCGCGTTCGTGCTGATACTCCTCGCCATTCCCGACAACATCGGAATTCGCGTGATGGGACCCACCTGGAACGGAGCGCGGAGCCTTGTGCTTCCGCTCGGACTGGCGACGGCTGCGACAGGTGTGTTGGACGCCGCCAATAGCGGACTGCGCGCCCTCGCCGACGCTCGGCGCGGGCTTCACGCCCGCCTGCTCATGCTGCCGTTCACACTGGTGGGTGGTCTGGGTGGGGCCCTTACCGGCGACGCCCATACTGCTGCCATCGGCTTGCTGGCAGCGAACATCATCGGCGGCACGATCTGGTGGCTTGAGTTCGAACGTGGGCTGCACGCCACCCCGCTTCACCAACGCGGCGCACCGGATGCGGTGGTGCTGTGATCGCGCGTCCCGAGCGATGGCGCGCGGCCATCGTCGGCGCGGGCTTCATTGCCCGCCACCATCTCGACTGTCTGCGCACGCTTCGCGGTGTCGACATCGTCGCCGTCTGTGACCGGTCACGCGCCGTGGCCGATGCCATGGCCGAGCGTTACGGCATCGCTCAGACATTCACCAACCACCAGGCGATGCTGGAAACAGTGGCACCGAATGTCGTGCACGTCACCACTCCGCCGATCTCCCACGCGAGCATCGCCCTCGACGCCATCGACGCCGGAGCGCATGTGGTCATCGAGAAACCTATAACGGTCACTCACGAAGAATGGCTGGACGTGCGTGATCGAGCGGCGGCGTCTGGCCGCTGGGTGTTGGAGGATCAGAACCTCCGATTTGACCCGACCTTCCTTCGGCTCCTCGGGCTCATCGACGACGGCGCGCTGGGCGTCGTACGCCATGTCGATGCCCGTTTCTATCAAGCCATTGGAGACTCCTCGCACCCCTTTGGGGATCGCAACTGCCCCCACCCCAATCTTCGCCTTCCGGGTGGCCCGATATTCGACTTCCTTCCCCATCTGGCGAGTCTCGCCTACGCGATCGTGGGCGATTTCAACGACGCCCGGCCAACCTGGACTCCCGCGTCCGAAGGCCCACTCCCCTACGACCGATTCGCCGCCGATCTGAAGTGTGAGAAAGGAACCGCGACGCTCAGCTTCGATGCCGTATCCCAACCCGACGGATTCTGGATCGATGTTTTTGGCGACCGTGCGCAGGCAACCGTGAATTTCTACGACGGGCGCCTCGTGCTCCGCCGCGCCGCTGGCGGTGGCAGCTCATGGCTGGCAGCTGTACGCAACGGCCTCGCCGAGTCAATGGCCATCGGGAGTGCCACGGTCACAAGCCTCTGGGAGAAGGTCGCCGGTGGCCCTGCGACCTACCGAGGTCTATGGACCCTCATAGAGCAATTTTACGCAGGGCTTGGCGCCTGTTCGCAGCCCCCGATGAGCCTCGACGAGATCGACGCAGTCAGCCGGATGGTCGCCGGCTGCGTCACGGGGCTAACCGGTCAGTGAGAGTTCTCGTCACAGGCGCCGGCGGCTTCATCGGGCGCGCCGTCGTAGGTGCTCTCGCCAAGCGCGGCCACGACGTCCGGGCCATGGTGCGCCCCTCCGCCAATCTTGAGCAAGCCCACTGGCCCAACTCGGTCGACGTCTTTTCGGTTGATCTCCGCAGTCATCCCAACCTGTGCGCCGCCTTCGACGGGATCGACGCCGTCGTGCATCTTGCCGCAGCAATGACCGGCCGGGACGACGTACAGTTCGCCGGTACGGTCGGCACAACTGAGCGCTTCCTCGACGCCATGCGCCATTCGGGCACGCGCCGGTTGGTACTCGCGAGC
>JALZBN010000293.1 GCA_030947365.1 Actinomycetota bacterium | reverse complement strand
TGTCGAAACGGGTCCATGGGCGGACTGAAGCGAGTTCGACCGCCTACACCGTGAACTTCACCTGCGGCGATGACGTCTTCCGGTTGAGCCGGAAGATGCTGAGGCACAAAGAAGCTCGGCAAAGGACCTCCGAGCGCCGCAACTCCCGGTTCATCGTCGACGTCCGTCGGGTCGACCCGGTGCCGGTGCGGTGCATCGAGGTCGCCCACGAGGACCACCTCTACCTCGCCGGTCGTTCGATGATCCCGACGCACAACTCGACCCTCGGGCTCGACATCGTGCGTAGCGCGTCCATACGGCACAATTTGGCGTCGGTGATCTTCTCGCTCGAGATGAGCAAGACCGAGATCACCATGCGACTGCTGTCCGCCGAAGCGGGGATCCAGCTACAGCACATGCGCAAGGGCACCATGCGCGAGGAGGACTGGACCCGTTTGGCCTCGACGATGGGCCGGGTCTCCGAGGCGCCGCTGTTCATCGACGACTCGCCGAACATGTCGCTTATGGAGATCCGGGCCAAGTGCCGGCGCCTGAAGCAGCGTCACAACCTCAAGCTCGTGGTCATCGACTACCTACAGCTGATGTCGTCAGGCAAGCGCGTCGAGTCACGGCAGCAGGAGGTGTCGGAGTTCTCGCGAGCGCTCAAGCTGCTGGCCAAGGAGCTCGAGGTGCCGGTCATCGCCATCTCGCAGCTCAACCGTGGGCCTGAACAGCGCACCGACAAGAAGCCGCAGATGTCCGACCTACGTGAGTCGGGCTGCCTCACGGCCGACTCGCGCATCCTGCGAGCCGACACCGGCGCCGAGACGACGATGGCCGAGCTGTACGCGTCGGGCGCTCGCGACGTTCCCGTGTGGTCGCTGGACGAGTCTCTGCGCTATGTCCGGCGTCACCTGACCCACGTCTTCTCGACGGGCACGCGACCGGTGTTCCGGCTCACTCTGGCGTCCGGAAAGGAGGTCCGCGCGACGGAGAACCACCCCTTCTTGACCTACGGGGGCTGGCAGCCACTGGGGGATCTCCGCGCCGGCGACCGGCTCGCCGTTCCCCGGCATGTGCCGGAACCGGAGGCGTTCGAGCCGTGGGAAGACGCCCGCGTGATCCTCTTGGCCCACATGCTCGGTGATGGGTCCATGCTGCGTCGCCAGCCGCTCCGATACGCCAGCGTCGACGAAGCGAACCTCGAGGCCGTAACAGGTGCGGCGCTCACCTTCGGCGTCGTCACGGTGCGGGACGAGTATCCCGCCGCGCGGTGCACCACGCTGCGGCTTCGAGCGCCGTTCCGCCTCACACATGGCATTCGAAACCCGATTGCGGCGTGGTTGGACGAGATCGGCGCCTTCGGTCTGCGCAGTCACGAGACGTTCGTACCCGCCGGTGTATTCCACGTTTCGAAGCGCCAGATCGCCCTGTTCTTGCGTCACATCTGGGCGACCGACGGGTCGGTGACAATTAACAAGAACGGCCGGAGCGGCCGGATCTACTACGCGTCGACGTCCCGCCGGCTCGTCGACGACCTCTCGCGGCTGCTGCTCCGGTTCGGCATCTCGACGCGGGTGCGCACCGTGCACAAGACCGGGCACCGCGACGGCTTCACGCTCGATATCTCAGGCGTCGACAGCCAGCGTCGATTCCTCCAGGAGATCGGAATCCATGGCTCCCGGGGTCTCGCTGCTGATCGGTTGCTCGACCTCATCCGCCACACCAAGGCCAACACCAACGTCGACACTGTGCCCGTCGAGGTATGGGACTCGGTCCGAGCGGCCGTGTCTGAGGAGGGCGTAACCACCCGGGAGTTACAGGCCGCGCTCGGCGGCCAGTACAACGGGTCGGCGTTCTACCGGCACACGCCCTCTAGGGAGCGCCTTGGTCGGGTGGCCGCGGTCCTCGACAGCGCTGAGCTCGAGCTCATGGCCGTCAACGACGTCTTCTGGGACGAGGTCGTCTCCATCGCGCCGGACGGCGTTGAGGAGGTTTACGACGCGACGGTTGTTGGTGGCCACAACTTCGTCGCCAACGGGGTCGCGGTTCACAACTCGATCGAGCAGGATGCCGACATGGTGATCCTGCTGCACCGCGAAGAGGCGTACGAGCGGGAGAGCCCCCGTGCGGGTGAGGCCGACCTCATCGTGGCCAAGCATCGCAACGGCCCGACCGACACGATCGTGCTGGCCTTCCAGGGCCACTACAGCCGATTCACCAACATGGCGCCGAGCTTCTGAGGCCGTCAAAACGTCCCGTAGTTGTCGAGATGCGCTGAAAATTTGGATGGGCGATTTCAATAGTCGTCGACGTTGTGCATTCCGCGCGCATCGCGACCGTTGCCGACGGTCGGATGTTCCATGACGCGCTCTAGGGAGCCGGCCAAGTGGTCGGACGGGTGCTGCCGGGGCTCCGTCCTCGTTGAGTGAGCCGTACCGGTGCCCGGCGGCCGTGCAACACCGCGACGAAACGACGATTCATGAGCGCTGCGTCCTACCGCCCAGAAAGACGCACCTGCAGTGGTGACGTCGTGGACGGGACATCAATGGTC
>JALZBN010000292.1 GCA_030947365.1 Actinomycetota bacterium | reverse complement strand
GACGGCCAACTGTTTCGGCTTGGCACCGAGCGCGGTGATGATGGCAAAGCTACGGCGGCGCTGCGAGATGCCAAGCCCGAGCACCAGCCCGGTGGCGGCAATCGCGAGCACGACCGCGTAGGCGAGCTCGACGCGAGTGAGTCCCGCGAGGTCGACGGCGGTCAGGCTCGAACCCACGACGCGCCGGCTCGTCTCGATGTCGGTGACCGTGGCACCGGTACCTACCGCGTGGCGCACACGCTCCGCGAGCGTATGAGGCGACGAGCCATTCGTGGCGACGAGGAACGTTCCGGGTGACGGGTCACCGGTCTGCTGGGCAATGTAGGAAGCGTTGGCAACGATGAAGCTGTCTCTCGGCGCGGTCGGAAACTCCTTGATCACTCCCACGAAATCAAAAGTGACCTCAACCAGGTTGCCGGTGGCCGCGTCGCGCACTCGGAGGTGAAGCGGGTCGCCCACATGCAACTGAAAGTCCTTCATCGTCTCGTCGCTGACGAGCACGGCGTTGGGCTGGCGCTTAAGGCGCGTCAGCATCTCATCCGCAGTGCCGCCGCCGAAATAGGCGTCCTGCAACTTGCCCGCGTTCGCAATCGTCGCCGGGTTCACTCCGTAGAGGTCTTGAAGATCGTTGCCGACGTAGACGAACCGATGCACGAGCGGCTCCACGTGACCTGCCCCGGGCACTCTTTCGAGGCGCGCCACCTCACCAACGGGAACCTTCGCCGCGGGAGGCTCGACCACCGTGACTGGCGCGCCGTTCGTGAGCAACGCGTCGACCCCGACCTGCTGACGATACGTCGCGTTAAAGACAGACGTCGAGATCGCGAAGGCGAGAGCCATCGCCACCAACACGATGCTGGCCGCGAGCGAGCGTCGTTGACGTCGGGTGGTGGCGGCGACGGGACCGGCGAGACGCCCGGCGACAAGCCGAAAGGCGCGCCGCAGAGCCGGGCCTTGGTGGCCGAGGAAAAGGTCGGCCAGGCGCCACGACAACAGCGCCCCGCCGAGCCACAGCAGAAATGGTCCCGAGAGCACCCAGTAGCTCACCGAGATGTTCGACACGCCTTCGGGGGCGAGCACGAGGGAATAGTGGCTGCGGCTGGTTGCCCAAAAGACGATTCCCGCCAGCGCGAGGAGCACGAAGTCGGTGCCGTAGCGCAAGACCAACGGACGTCCGGCGCGTCCCACGACGCGCCGGGCCGCGACAACCGAGACCAGGGTCGCGTCGCGGCGCGCCGGCACTACGACGGCGACGAGGGCGATCGCCACGGCGGCGAGCCCAGACGCGCCGGCCCACAGCAACGACTGCGTCGCGGTGGCGCCGAAGGTCGACGACGCGAAGGCAAGATGGCCGACCGCGAGCCCGCCGCCGAGGCCCAGCGTCGCTCCGAGGGTGCCGGCCACGGCGGCCTCGGCCAGCGGAAAGCGGTTGAGCTGACGGAGCGACGCGCCCCGAAGCCGCAGGAGCGCAAGCTCGCGCCGGCGCCGATCACGATCGGTCGATGCCACCGCGCGCGTCAGCAGCGCGGCGAGGCCGGCGCCCGGCGTGGCGAGTAGGACGAAGAGCACCTCGGCGTAGAGCGCGTCTTTGCGCGCCGCGTCGAGGGTGGCGCCGAGGTTGTCGCCGACGAGCACCGAGCCGGACAGATCGGCTTCGAGGCGGTGGGCGGCGGCAGTCACGCGGGTATAGGCCGCCGATGGATCGGCGGGCAGGTGATGATCGAGACGCAGGTGGACTTGGCCGTGAATCAAGTCGGGCCGGGCCTGGACAATGGGGTCGAACGCGCCGTGCCACGCCGCGATCGGCACGAGCACCACGTTGTCCGGGGGCGCGCTCGGTTGTGACCCGGTTGGCGCGCCGACCTTCTGGAACAGTGAGTCGGCGAACGGCAGCTCCACGACGCCCGCAACCGCCACCGTCACTGGGCTCGCGCCAGCGATCGCAATGCTGATGACGTCGCCCGGGCCGGCGTGGAGGTTGGCCGCCGTCTGCTGAGCCAGGAGCACCCCGCTCTCGGCGCCGGCGAGCGTTCTGATCTCGCGGGGGAACCGGGCGCGGTAGTCCTCAGGGAGACCGACGACGACGCCAGGTCCGGTCGTCTGAATGGTCTCGCCGGTCGTGGCGGACAGCCCAGACGACTGACCGAACGCCACCGGCGCCACATCCACCACGCCGCGCCGGGCGGCGATAGCACTGGCAACGGCCGTCGCGTCGCCACCGGGCTGCACCTGCACCTGCCAGTCGACTGGCACCTGGGCGATGGCCCGGCGCGTCATCTGGCCTTTCGCCGAAGCGACGAACGTTCCGAGCGAGCCGAGGAGGGCGACAGCCAGGGCGACGCCCAGAGCGGGGCCGACGACTCGGCTGGGCCGGTGGCGCGCCAGCGCGCCGACCCAACTCAACGCGCCCATGTGTCCATCAACTCGAGGTGTCCGTCCTCCATCGACCACCGTTCGGCGAAGCGGGCGGCAATCACGGGATCGTGGGTGGAAACGACGAGTCCCGCGCCGCTGGCGGTGGCGGCATGTTCGAGCG
>JALZBN010000291.1 GCA_030947365.1 Actinomycetota bacterium | reverse complement strand
CCCTCACCGACGCCGGCCGGGCCGGCCTCCCGCACGCCTACGACGACCTGGCCACCACCGCCCTGCGATACCTGCGCGACACCGGCGGCGAGCAGGCGGTCGAGGCGTTCGCCGAACGCCGGGCCGCCACCTTGGAGTCCACGCTGCTGGCCTCCGGACAGATCGACCCCGAGCGTCGCGATCCGGGCGGCCTGGCCCGGGCACTGAGCGGCGCTGGCTACGCTTCGACCACGCAGTCCGCGGCCGCCGGCACCCAGCTGTGCCAGCACCACTGCCCGGTGGCCCACGTCGCCGCTGAGTTCCCCCAGCTGTGCGAGGCGGAGACCCGCGCCTTCGCACGAGTTCTCGGCACCTACGTCCAACGCCTGGCCACGATCGCCCACGGCGACGGTGTCTGCACGACCCATGTACCCGATCACCTACAGCGGCAGGAAGCGGTAGCCCCATGACCACTGCACCCGAGCGCATCCTCAGCCAGGACGAGCAGATCGACGCCCTCGGGCGGTACGCCTTCGGCTGGGCCGACACTGACGCCGCCGGTGCGTCCGCCCGGCGCGGGCTGAACCCGGAAGTGGTGGCCGACATCTCGGCCAAGAAGAACGAGCCGGCCTGGATGCTCGAGCGGCGGCTGAAGGCGCTGGAGATCTTCGACCGCAAGCCGATGCCGTCGTGGGGCTCGGATCTGTCCGGCATCGACTTCGACAACATCAAGTACTTCGTGCGCTCGACCGAGAAGCAGGCCGCCACGTGGGACGACCTGCCGGCCGAGATCAAGAACACCTACGACCGGCTCGGCATCCCCGAGGCCGAGAAGCAGCGCCTGGTCTCCGGCGTGGCCGCCCAGTACGAAAGTGAAGTCGTTTACCACCAGATCCGCGAGGACCTCGAGGCCCAGGGCGTGATCTTCCTGGACACCGACTCCGGCCTGCGCGAGCACGAGGAGCTGTTCAAGGAGTACTTCGGCTCGGTCATCCCGTCGGGTGACAACAAGTTCTCGGCGCTCAACACCGCCGTGTGGTCCGGGGGCTCGTTCATCTACGTGCCCAAGGGCGTGCACGTCGACATCCCGCTCCAGGCGTACTTCCGCATCAACACCGAGAACATGGGCCAGTTCGAACGCACCTTGATCATCGTCGACGAGGACGCCTACATCCACTACGTCGAGGGCTGTACCGCGCCGATCTACAAGTCGGACTCGCTGCACTCCGCGGTCGTGGAGATCATCGTCAAGCCGGGCGGCCGCTGCCGCTACACCACCATCCAGAACTGGTCGAACAACGTCTACAACCTGGTCACCAAGCGGGCCCGGGCAGAGGCCGGCGCGACCATGGAGTGGGTGGACGGCAACATCGGCTCGAAGGTGACGATGAAGTACCCGGCGGTGTGGATGACCGGCGAGCACGCCAAGGGCGAGGTCCTCTCGATCGCCTTCGCCGGCGAGGGCCAGCACCAGGATGCGGGCGCGAAGATGCTGCACCTCGCTCCGCACACCAGCTCGAACATCATTTCCAAGTCGGTGGCGCGCGGCGGTGGCCGCACGTCCTATCGGGGCCTGGTGCAGGTCAACAAGGGCGCGCACCACAGCCGTTCGACGGTGAAGTGCGACGCCCTGCTGGTCGACGACATCAGCCGTTCGGACACCTACCCCTACGTCGACGTCCGCGAGGACGACGTGTCGATGGGCCATGAGGCGACGGTCTCCAAGGTCAGTGCCGACCAGCTCTTCTACCTGATGAGCCGCGGCCTCACCGAGGACGAAGCCATGGCGATGGTGGTGCGCGGCTTTGTGGAGCCGATCGCCCGCGAGCTGCCCATGGAGTACGCGCTCGAACTGAACCGCCTCATCGAACTGCAGATGGAGGGCGCGGTCGGCTGACGCGGCCCCGTTACCCCCTCTCGACACCCAGAGAACAGGACCATGACCTCAGTTGCTCCCGCGAGGGAGACCGAAGTGGCGCCTGCGCGCGCCGTGACCGGATCGCCCGATGATCGGTTCCGATCGGGCGACCCGGCGGCCTACCCCGAGCCGTCCTCGCGCGAGGAGGAATGGCGATTCACGCCGTTGGCGACGTTTCGCCAGCTTCTCGACGGCGGCCCGTCGCAGGCGCAACTCCAACTCGACTCGGTGCTCCCCGAAGGCGTGGAGATCGTCACCGTGCCGGCCGACGCGCCCGAGCTGGACGACCTTCCGCTTCCGGCCGACCGGCTCTCCGCCCTCGCCGTCCAGCGCAGCGGCTCGGCGACCGTGGTGCGCATCGCCAAGGGGGCGGTGCTCACCGAGCCGGTGGCGCTGCGGTTCTCCGGTACCGGGGCGAAGGAGGTCGTCTGGGCCCACGTCGTCGTCGAGGCGGCCGAGCAGTCCTCGGCCGCGGTGGTGATGGAGTACACCGGATCAGCCCGGTTCGCGGCCGAGACGTCGGTGCTCGTCGGCGACGGCGCGCAGCTGAGGCTGGTCCAGGTCCAGGACTGGGCGCCGGACACGGTCCACGGTGAACACGTCGCGGTCCGGGTCGGGCGAGATGCCACCGTCACCCACACCTC
>JALZBN010000290.1 GCA_030947365.1 Actinomycetota bacterium | reverse complement strand
AGCTATCACGCCGGGCTGGTCGCCAAGTACGCGATCGAGCACTGGGCCCGCCTGCCCGTGGAGATCGACATCGCCAGCGAGTTCCGTTACCGCGACCCCGTCCTCGACTCGAAGACGCTCGTGGTCGGCATCAGCCAGTCGGGTGAGACGCTCGACACCATGGAGGCGTGCCGCTTCGCCCACGAGGCGGTCAACGGAGCCAAGATCCTGGCCATCTGCAACGTCGTCGACTCGTCGATGGCGCGCGAGGCCGACGCCGTTCTCTACACCCGCGCCGGCCGGGAGATCGGGGTCGCGGCCACCAAGACCCATGTGGCTCAGATCATCGCCGCCGATCTGCTCGCGCTGCACCTGGCCGAGTTGCGGGGCGTGTTGTATCCGGCCGAGGTCGCCGCCCTCATCGAGGCCCTCCACGAACTGCCCGATCGAGTGGAGCGGGTGCTGGCGACGGCCGACGAGATCAGCGCCGTCGCCGAGCGCTATGCGCAGACTCGTGACTTCTTCTTTCTTGGCCGCGGGCCGGGCTACCCGGTGGCGTTGGAGGGGGCCCTGAAGCTGAAGGAGATCTCCTACGCCCGGGCCGAGGGCTATCCGGCCGGGGAGATGAAGCACGGTCCCATCGCCCTCATCGAGCCCGGCACCGTGGTCGTGGCCGTCGCCACCCAAGGCCGGCTCCATTCCAAGATCGTGAACAACATCGAGGAGGTGCGGGCGCGGGGTGCCACCGTGATCGTCGTCGCGACCGAGGGCGACGAGGCCACCGCGGCGCGGGCCGACGAGGTGCTGTGGGTTCCCCCGGTGGCGCAGGCGGCCGAGCTGTTCTCGCCGGCTGTCGACGTCGTCGCGTTGCAGCTGTTTGCGTACGCGCTGGCGAAGGCTCGCGGCCGCGATGTCGACCAGCCCCGTAACCTGGCCAAGACGGTCACTGTCGAGTGATCGGCATCGGCATCGACGCGGTCGAGATCGACAGGTTCCGCCAGGTGCTGGCGCGCCGGCCCGCAATGGCGCGCCGGCTGTTCACCGACGGCGAGCGGGCCTACGGCGATCGGGCCCACGACGGCGCGCCGCGGCTCGCCGTGCGGTTCGCGGCAAAGGAGGCAGTGATGAAGGCGCTTGGCGTCGGTGTCGGCGCATTCGCGTTCCACGACGTCGAGGTCGTCTCGGCGCCGTCGGGGCAACCCTCGCTCGTGCTCCGCGGTCAGGCCGCTGCGCTTGCCAACGAGCGCGGCGTTGCCGATTGGCTTCTCTCGCTGACCCACACTGACGTGTCGGCTCACGCGGTGGCCGTCGCCCTTTGATGCACGCCCGATGATCGCTGTCGTCACTCCCGAGGAGATGGCGGAGATCGACAAGGCCGCGCCGGAGCCGGTCGACGTCCTCATCGGGCGCGCCGGCGCGGCGGTGGCCCGAGCGGCGGTTGAGATGCTGGGCGGCACCTACGGACGGCGCGTCATCGTGGTCGCTGGCAAGGGCAACAACGGCGCCGACGGCCGCGCCGCGGCGCGCCGGTTGGAACGGCGCGGCGCGCGGGTGCAGGTCGTCGAGGCGACGGACGCTGCCGGCGCGCGCCTTCCGCGCGCCGATCTGGTGATCGACGCGGCCTATGGCACCGGATTCCGGGGCGAGTACAACGCACCCGACCCGGTGGGCGCGCCGGTGCTGGCGGTCGACATCCCCTCGGGCGTCAACGGATTGACCGGTGAGGCGGGTGAGGGAGCGGCGCGAGCGGCGCGCACGGTGACGTTCGCGGCGCTCAAGCCCGGTCTGCTGCTGCAATCGGGGAGATCGCGGGCAGGTCGGGTCGACGTGGTCGACATCGGCCTCGACGTGTCTGGCGCGAGGGTGTGGCATGTGGGCTGGCCTGACGTCGCTGGGTGGTTGCCGGATCGGCCCGCTGAGACCCACAAGTGGAAGTCTGCCCTGTGGATCGTCGCCGGGTCACCGGGAATGACGGGTGCGGCCCACCTCTGCGCCCGCGCCGCCATGCGCGCCGGCGCGGGCACCGTGCGTCTCGGAATCCCCGGCTCTGGCCCCGACCCTGGCTGGCTCGAGATCGTCGGCCGTGAGACCCCGGAGACGGGATGGGATGCCTTCGTGACGGAGGACTCAGATCGAGCGAAAGCGCTCGTGGTCGGACCCGGGCTGGCCCGCACCGACGAGACCCGGGACTGCGTCCGCCGGCTCGCGAAGGCGGCGCGCCAACCGATCGTGCTCGACGCTGATGGGCTCCACGCCCTCGGTGCGCGTGACGAAGCCCGCGCCGTCATCTCCGGGCGCGGCGCGCCGACACTCTTGACGCCTCACGAGGGAGAGTTCGCCCGGCTCAACGGTTCGCCCGTCGGCACCGACCGCCTGGCTTCGGTGAGGGAGTTGGCGGCCGCGATCGGCGCCACCGTCTTGCTCAAAGGCTCCACCACGATCGTCGCCGATCCCGGGGGCGAGGCGGTTTTCTCCACGACGGGCGACCCTCGTCTCGCCAGCGCGGGCACTGGTGACGTGCTCTCCGGCATCGCCGGGGCGTTTCTGGCCCAGGGCCTCGATGGGCTTTACGC
>JALZBN010000289.1 GCA_030947365.1 Actinomycetota bacterium | reverse complement strand
TTGTTCCGGGTGCGTGCCGGCTGCGACCCCTTGCTGCTGCGCCCGCTCTCGGGCGCGTGCGGGTCGGGTCCAGGGAACAGCGCGAGCGACGACATCGGCGCGGCGGCGGCTGCCGGGGCGGGTCTCCTGATCGTTGCCCTGCTACTGCTGGCGACCCGGCGCGCCAACCGGGCCCGCCGCTCCCGAGTCTGACGCCTCGGCGTCTTCCTCGTTGTAGCCCGCGTAACCGGTGTTCTCGAGTTCGTCGGCGAGCTCGGGGCCGCCGTGGGCGACGATGCGCCCGGCGCGCAGAACCGACACCACGTCGGGCTTGAGCTCGGTGAGCAGCCGGCTGTAGTGGGTGATGACGAGGACGCCCAGGTTCATCTCTCCGGTCATCGACTCGACCCGACGGCTGACGGCGCGCAAGGCGTCGACGTCGAGGCCCGAGTCGATCTCGTCGAGGATGGCGACCTTGGGGCGCAGCACGCCGAGCTGCAGGGTCTCGTTTCGCTTCTTCTCGCCTCCCGAGAGGTCGACGTTTAGTGGGCGTTCGAGCAACGCTTGGCTTACGCCGATGCGCACCGCCTCGGCCGCTACCAGCTCGCGCACGTCGGAGACGTCGACGCCGCGCGCACGCAGTGCCTCCGTCATCGTGTCTTGGAGCGACACGCCGGGTACCTCGGTGGGGTACTGCATTGCCAGGAACATGCCGGCCTGGGCCCGCTGCCACGCCGGCAGGCCGAGGATGTCGACGCCGTCGAGCGTGACGGAACCGCTGTAGACCTCATAGCCCGGGCGACCCATGATCACGTGGGCCAGCGTGGACTTGCCCGAGCCGTTGGGCCCCATGACCGCGTGCACTTCGCCCGAGGACACCGACAGTGTGACGCCCCGCAGGATTTCGGCGCCGTCAACGCCGGCGCGTAGGTCAGTGATAGAGAGCGTGCTCATTAGGAGACCTCCACGAAGACGTCGTCGCCTTCGACGTTGATCGCATAGACGGGGACGGGCCGGGTGGCCGGCAACGACTGGGGCTCGCCGGTCTCCAGCGAGAACGTACTGCCGTGCTTCCAGCACTCGATTTCGCGCTCGTCGGGCCAGACCTCGCCTTCGGCTAGCGAGAAGTCGGCGTGGCTGCAGCGGTCGCCCACCGCGTAGAAGTCATCGCCGATTCGCACCAGGCAGATGCGGTGCTCGCCGACGTCGAACCGGCGCGCCGCGCCGGGCTCCACCTCGTCGCGCGAGCACAGGCGAACCCTTGTGACGTTCACCGCCGGTCCTTGGCGGTCAAGCGGCCCGCGATGGTTGCGCGCAGGGTGTCGACGAGCGACGGCGTCGGCAGCCGGTCGAGAACCTCGCCGAAGAAGCCGAGGACGATGAGGCGCTCGGCGACCTCGGGCGGCACACCGCGGCTCTCGAGGTAGTAGAGGTGCTCGTCGTCGATCGGCCCGACAGCCGAAGCGTGGCTACAGCGCACGTCGTCGGTCTCAATCTCGAGGTTCGGCACCGACTCCGCGCCGGCACCTTCGGACAGCACCAGGTTGCGGTTCGTCTGGAAGGCGTTGGTGCCTCGTGCCTCTTTCCGCACCCGGATGAGGCCGGAATATACCGAGCGGCCGGTGTCCTGCGCCGCTCCCTTGAAGAGTAGGTCGCTCGTTGTCGATGGTGCGGCGTGGTCCTGCACGGTGCGGAAATCGTGCATGCGCTCGCCATCGGCGAAGTAGACGGCCGTGAGGTAACTGGTACCCCCCTTGCCGACGAGCTGGGAGTCGGTGCGAACTCGGGCGTAGTAGCCGCCGAGAGCCACGACTGACGAGCGCAGGGTGGCGTCTTGGGCGACCCGGCTGGCCTGGTAGCCCGTCTGCCAGACCCGAGGACCGAGGTCTTGCAGGTTGAGGTATCTGACCCGCGCCGCGGCGGCGACATCGAGCTCGACAACCGGGTCGACGAACGCGGCGATATCGGCGGAAACCTGGTGCTCGACGATGGTGACGTCGGCGTCCGCGCCGGCGCGCACGATGGTTCGGGGGAAAACGGCCGAGCCCTCGCCGTCGATCCAGTGGAACACGAGAATCGGACGGTCGACCTCAAGTCCGGCCGGCGCCCGCACAGCGAGGCACCCGGGAGCAAAGGCGGTATTGAGCTCGGTGAAGGCGTCGATCGTGCTGGCCGCGACATCTCCGAGGAGATCCTCACCCTCGGCGTCACCACCGACGTCGCCAATCGCGAGGCCCTTGGCTTCAAGGGCGGGGTCGACTTCGATGTGGACGATTCGCCCGTTGTGCACGATGGCGAGTGCCGAACGCTCACCGGCCGCCGCCATGGCCGCTTCGAGCACGGCCGGGATTCCGTGCGCAGCCGACATGGGCAGGCTGGTGGCGGGCGTGTAGGCGTCGAGGTCGAACTGACCGATTCGGCTGTAGCGCCAGATCTCCTCGGCCTCCGTCGGTAGCGAGGCGGCGGCGAATCGCTCCGCGGCCGCGACGCGCCGGGACCTCAGCCACTCCGCGCCGGGCAGTGCCGCGGCGACGTCGGGTGCGAATTTGGTCAAGAACTTCTCCTGGTCAGCGA
>JALZBN010000005.1 GCA_030947365.1 Actinomycetota bacterium | reverse complement strand
GCTTCAAGAAGGGCCGACTCTATCCATTCGCGGGGTCGCCGCCACCTCGCCTTTCTCCCCCGCCGCCGAAGGGCGCAAAATCTCGCCGGGTGCCGTCATCGGATTGATATTTCCGGACGCATGCGGGTAAACCAGTCGCCGGGGTTGCCGCGACGCGCGGCACGGGCGGAGCCCCGGAGCAAATAGGAGACAGCATGCGATTCAAGATTGGCAGCGGCCTCGGCGTGGCCGCGGTTGTAGCTTCCCTGATTCTTTCGTCGGCCCCAGCGTATGCCGTCGGCGAGAACGCCAACGCAACCGCCATTCAAAGCACACTGGCCGACATTCCGATCAACCTTGCACAGGCCAATTGTCCCGGACCGTCCAACACACCTCAATCAACCCTGCCACTCCTACTTGGTCCTATCGCCGTCGGGGTGGGCAACGCGCAGTGCGGAAACACCTTCGCGCAGTCGTCGATCGCCTCCCTACGGATCTTTGATTCGTCTGATCCCAACAACACCGTCGTTCTCGACGCGATCAACGCATCTTGCAACAGTGACGGAACGTTCTCCTCGACGGTCACGGTTGCACTGGGCAACACGCAGGTGAACGCAGGGCCCATCACGACTCCGCTCACGATTGAGACCGCCGGACTCGCGATCTACCTGAACGAGCACACCACCGACGGTGGGTTCAACGGCGTGAATGCCGTTCGCATTCGCCTTGCCGGCCCGGAGCAGAACCAGAACCTGATTCTTGCCCAGGCACGCTGCGGCACGGCCAGCACGAGCACTGCGAACGCGAGGGCGCCCAAGGGCCTCAGCCTCTTCGGTTTGAAGCTGTTCTAGTCGGCCGAACTAGTCCCCCGAAATCGGACTCCGGCTGCCGGCGGGAGCCCGGAGTCCGATTTCGTCAGGGCTTCTCGCCGCTACAAGGCGCTCAGGCTTTAGGCCATTAGGGTCGCGCGGATGCAGGTGGCGATCCTCGTGTTCGACGGCTTGACGGTTCTCGACGCCGTCGGTCCCTACGAGGTGCTCAGCTGGATCCCTGACGCCGACGTGCGTCTCGTCGGGATCGACACCGGGCCAAAGAGGAATCACAAGGGCACGCTGGCCCTCGTAGCCGACTGGTCCCTCGACGACGTGCCTCGCCCCGACGTGGTCGTCGTGCCGGGCGGACCGGGCGAAGAGGCGCTCCGGTGGGACGCACACGTGCTCGACTGGCTGCGAAAGGCGCACGAGACGAGCGAATGGACGACGTCGGTGTGCACTGGTGCACTTTTGCTGGCAGCCGCGGGGATCCTCGACGGGGTCGAGGCGACGACGCACTGGGCCTCGATCGAACAACTGGCGATGTTGGGCGCCACACCGGTCCGTGAACGGGTCGTGATCAGGGACAAGGTCATCACTGCCGCAGGCGTGTCTGCCGGTATCGACATGGCGCTGCGACTGACCCAGATGATCGCCGGTGACGACATCGCTCAGGCGATCCAGCTCGTGATGGAGTACGACCCCCAGCCACCCTTTGACGCTGGCTCTCCCGACCGGGCGCCGGCCCACATCGTCGATCTGGTGTCTCGACAGACCTGAACCGAAAGGCCGGAGTCGAGCACCACCGGAAGGCGGCACCACCGGAGAAAGGGGCGAGAAGGGGCCCCGACTGGCAAGAGGCCCCTTCTCGGGAGGGGGTTGCACCGCAGAACGGTGCGAGTACAGCCTACCCCACCTTTGGCACGGGAAACATGGCTAAGAGAAGATTCTTAGCCTGTTGATTCTTACCCTGTTGTGGTGTCGGCGAGCACGACCTCCACAGAACCCGGGCTGCCTTCCTCGAGGGCGAAATCGGCGACCCGGCCCGCCTCCTTGAGATCAGCGACAGCGGGCTGGAGTTGCGTGAGAACCGCAGGCGTGTCGCGAACGACGACCCGGGCGACGTCGGCGCGCATCGAAACCTGGGCCGCGGTCTTTGTCTTCCGCACCTGAGTCAGGACCTCAACCGCTCTTCCGAAGAGAGCAGGTTGCCCGCCTGAGGAGACCGAACGGAGTTCCTCGGCCGTCGGCCAGGACGCTCGGTGAACCGAGTCGTCAGCGAACCAGGACCACACCTCCTCAGTCACGAAGGGCAGGAACGGCGCGAAGAGACGGAGCAGCACCGAAAGCGACAGCCCGAGGGACCGGTGGGCGGATGCAGCCGCCGCTGACCCTTGGCCACCGTAGGCCCGACCCTTGACCAATTCCAGGTAGTCGTCACAAAAGATCCAGAAGAACGCCTCGGTGCGTTCCAAGGCCCGGGCGTAGTCATAATCCTCGAACGCCGTTGTCGCGTCCTCGACGACACCCGCCAACCGGGCCAGCACGGCCTGATCGAGCACGGTGAGTTCCGCCTCGGCGGAGCCCTCCGAGGACCCGGCGATCGACAGCACGAACTTCGAGGCATTGAGGATCTTGATGGCCAGCCGGCGACCGACCTTCATCTGGCTCTCATCGAAGACGGTGTCGACCCCTGGGCGGCCGCTGGCGGCCCAATAGCGGACCCCGTCGGCGCCGTACTGCTCGATCCACGGTAGGGGCGTCGAGGCGTTGCCCTTGGACTTCGACAACTTCTTGCGGTCGGGGTCGAGCACCCAGCCGGAGATGGCGGCATCCGTCCACGGCAGGCAGTTGTGTTCGAAATGCGACCGAGCGACGGTCGAGAAGAGCCAGGTGCGGATGATCTCGTGGGCCTGGGGCCGCACGTCCATCGGGAAGACACGGGAGAAAAGGTCGGGGTCGTCTTCCCAGTGGCCGGCGATCTGAGGGGTCAGCGAAGAGGTGCCCCAAGTGTCCATGATGTCGGGGTCGGCGGCGAAACCTCCGGGCTCGTCGCGGTTGTCGGCCTCGTAGCCGTCGGGAACGTCGGTCGACGGGTCGACGGGAAGCCGCGCCTCGTCCGGGACGAGTGGGTTGGCGTAGTCGATGGAGCCGTCCTCACCGAGGCGGTACCAGAGAGGGAACGGAACGCCGAAGAAGCGTTGCCGGCTTACGAGCCAGTCGCTGTTGAGCCCGTTGACCCAGGACTCGTAGCGAGCCTTCATGTGGGAGGGGTGCCAGCGCAGCTCGTTGCCACGGGCCAGCAGCTCGTCGCGATGGTCGAGGGTACGGATGAACCACTGGCGGCTGGTCACGATCTCGAGCGGACGGTCGCCCTTCTCGTAGAACTTCACCGGGTGGGTGATGGGTCGAGGTTCATCGAGCAGATCGCCGGACTCGCGGAGTAGCTCCACGATCCGGGTTCGCGCCGCGTTGACCTTCTTTCCGCGCACTTCATCCCAGGCCGCACCTTCGTCGACACCGGGGGGCGGATCTTGGCGGATGCGACCGTCGCGCCCGATCATCGCTCGGGTCGCCAAGTGCAGCTCGCGCCACCACACCACGTCGGTCACGTCACCGAACGTGCAGATCATGGCCACTCCCGTCCCCTTTTCAGGGTCGGCGAGGGGGTGGGTGACGAAGGGCACCTTGACGCCGTACAGCGGGGTGGTGACCTGAGAGCCGACGAGTGGCCGGTAGCGCTCGTCGTCAGGATGGGCCACAACGGCGACGCACGCGGCCAGCAGCTCGGGTCGGGTGGTGTCGATCTGGATGTCTTGGCCGTCGGCCCCGCCGAAACGGATGCGGTGGTACGCGCCGGGCAGCTCGCGATCCTCCAGCTCGGCTTGGGCCACTGCGGTCTGAAAGTCGACGTCCCACAGCGTGGGTGCCTCGGCCTGGTAGGCCAAGTCCTTCTTGAGCAGGCGAAGGAAGCTCCGCTGCGACACCCGCTGCGCTCCTTGCCCCACGGTCGCGTAGGTCATACCCCAGTCGACCGAGAGGCCGAGGTGGCGCCACAACTCCTCGAATGCCTTCTCGTCCTCGGCGGTGAGACGGGTACAAAGCTCGATGAAATTGGGACGGGAGACGGCAACCTGCGGCTGCTTCTTGTCGACGGTCGCGGGCGGCTCGAAGGTGGGGTCGTAGGGCAGGCTCGGATCGCAGCGCACGCCGAAGTAGTTCTGGACGCGCCGCTCCGTCGGCAGGCCGTTGTCGTCCCACCCCATCGGGTAGAAGACCTCCCTGCTGCGCATGCGGTGGAACCGGGCCAGCGTATCGGTGTGGGTGTAGGAGAAGACGTGCCCCACGTGAAGCGACCCGCTCACCGTCGGCGGCGGCGTGTCGATCGAATAGATGCGGTCACGGGTTGCCGACCGGTCGAACTTGTAGATGCCGTCGGCGTCCCAGCGCGCGCTCCACTTGTCTTCGAGGCCTTCGAGTGTTGGTTTCTCGGGGACGTTGGGGCTCATTGGAGGATTACGGTACCGCCGTGCTCCGGTTGCATGACACGGCATTGGGCAAGGTCGTCGACATCGAGGCCCGCGAGCCCGGACGATTTTCGATGTACGTCTGCGGTCCCACCGTCTACGACGTCCCCCATTTGGGTCACGGGCGCAACGTCCTCGTCTACGACATCTTGCGCCGCTACCTCGAATGGCGGGGAGACGTGGTGCATCACGTCTCCAACATCACCGACATAGACGACAACATCATCAAGCGGGCGGCGCGCGACGGGCGCACTTCCGAGGAAGTCGCAGTTGAGTTCGAACGCTCGTGGTGGGACGCACTCGACAAGCTCGGTGTACTGCCACCCCACGATGCTCCGCACGCAACCGCGTACGTCGACGGGATGATCGACCTCGTCACCCGGCTCATCGAGGCCGATCATGCGTACCCGACATCGGACGGCGTCTATCTCGACGTGAGCACCGTCGAAGGCTACGGGCTACTGGCGCGCCAACCGCTCGAATCGTTGCGCGTCGGCGCGAGGATCGACGTGGACGACGAGAAGCGGTCGCCCCTCGACTTTGCCCTGTGGAAGCTGGCCAAGCCGGGTGAGCCGTCGTGGCCGTCCCCGTGGGGCGAGGGCCGTCCGGGATGGCACACCGAGTGCGTGGTCATGTCGCTCGACCTGCTCGGCGAGGGCTTCGACCTGCACACGGGCGGCCTCGACCTGATGTTCCCGCACCACGAGAACGAACGGGCCCAGGCAGTGGCGCTGGGTCGACAGTTCGCGCGCCATTGGATGCACCACGCCTTTGTCGAGGTGGCGGGCGAGAAGATGTCGAAGTCGCTCAACAACTTCACCAGCCTGACCGACCTGCTGGGGTCTACCGATCCGCGGGCGTACCGCCTCCTGGTGCTGCAGTCGCACTATCGCAAGCCGCTCGACGTCACCCGCGCCGCGACAACCGATGCCGAGGGCGCGCTGGCGACCCTCGATGCCTTCGGCCGGCGCGCCAACGAGTTGGCCGACGTGGCGCCCGACGACGCAGCCCTCGCCAACTTTCGCGAGCGGATGGAGGACGACCTGGATACCCCCTCGGTCGTCGCCGAGCTCGCCGATTTGCGGCGCCGGGCCAACACACTCATCGACGCTGGCGACGCGGCCGGCGCGGCCCCGTTGGCCGGTGCTTTCCGTGAGATCGTGGGCGCCCTTGGATTAGCCGTCGCCGCCGAGGCCGATGAGCTCGACGTGGCCACGGCCGATCTGATGGCCCGCCGCGACGAGGCGCGCGTCGCCAAAGACTTCGCCACCGCCGACGCGATCCGCGCCGAGTTGGAAGCCGCCGGCTGGATCGTGGAGGACACGCCGACTGGCACGCGCGTTCATCGCTAACGCAGTGCTAGCGTCCGCGGCGAGGGAATTAGCTTTTTCTGTACGGCAACACCGCACGGTTGGGCAGTCCCCTCTTTGAATATTGCTCACAAGAAGGGGGATCGCCACCGTGGCGACCGGTACCGTTAAGTGGTTCAACGCAGACAAGGGCTTCGGGTTCATCTCGCAGTCAGACGGCGCAGACGTGTTCGTGCACTTCAGCGCCATTCAGACCCCGGGCTACCGCAGCCTCGACGAAGGCCAAGCGGTCGAGTTCGAGGTTCAGCAGGGGCCGAAGGGACTGCAGGCGGCCAACGTCCGCCCCGTCTAGCACCGTCTAGACCGAGCAACGGCGGAAGGAGCAGCCCGCCCGACTTGACGCGTCGGCAACGAGCGCGTTCGCTTGCCGGGTGAAGCCACACTCGTCACGCAAGGCACGATCAGGGAACCGCGCCCCGCTACCAGCGGGATTCGGCACCATCTGGTCGACCGTCGCACTCGACCTCGTCGGCTTCGGCATCATCCTGCCGATCCTTCCGCAGTACGCGGAACGGTTCGGCGCGAGCCCGGCCGTGGTCGGCGCGCTCTTCGCGTCGTTTTCTGTCGCGCAGCTTCTGTGCGCGCCGTTGTGGGGCTCGGTTTCCGATCGGATCGGGCGCAAGCCCGTCCTCATACTGTCCCTCGTCGGCACCGCCGTTGGCAGCCTCCTGACCGGTCTGGCCGGATCGCTTCCGCTCCTCTTCGCGGGACGGGTTCTCGACGGCGCGTCAGGGGCCAGCGTGTCAGTGGCGCAGGCGGCCGTCGCCGACCTGTCGCCGGCCGATCAACGAGCGCGCCTGTTCGGACTCTTGAGCGCGGCGTTCGGCGTCGGCTTCGTGGCCGGGCCCGCGCTCGGCGCGCTCGCGGCGCTGGGCGGCACCCGCCTGCCGTTCCTCGTGGCCGCCGGCCTCGCGGGGGCCAACGCCATTGCTGCCGTCTTCCGCCTACCCGAGACCCGGGGCCTGGCGGCCGCGCCGCAGGATCAAGCGGCCGACCCGCCGAAGAGGGCACGCGGCATGGTCGAGCTCATCGCCATCGCGTTCGTGTCGCTCCTCGCCTTCAGCGCCTTCGAAGCGACGTTCGCGCTGTTCGGCGAGCGGCGGCTCGGCCTTGGACCGGCGTCGACGGGAGCTGTGTTCACCGCCATCGGCATCGTTCTCGTTCTCGTTCAGACATCGCTCGTGCACCCCGCGGTTGATCGACTGGGTGAGATTCGCACGCTTCAACTCGCCCTCGCAGCCAATGCGGTGGGTCTTGTATTGCTGGCCGCTGTCCACTCCTGGTGGGCCCTTGTCCCGGCACTGCTGATTCTTGTCGTCGGCCAGGGCCTGGCAATGCCGTCGTTGACCTCGGCCTTTTCGGCGCGCGCCAGCGTCGCCCGCCGGGGCGGAGCTCTCGGTGTACAGCAGTCCGCCAGCGGCTTGGCGCGCGTGTTTGGGCCGATCGCCGGTGGCCTCGCCTTCGAGCACATCGGCATACCCGCGCCCTACGTTGGCGGGGCGGTACTGATGTTGCTGTGCGCCGTGCTGGTCTCGACCAGTTCGCTGGGTCAGTAGACGATCACCGAGCGACCCGCTTCGCCCGCCCGCATGGCCGTGAAGGCCTGATTCACCTCGTCGAGGCCGATCGTACGGGCGACGAGCTCGTCGAGCTTCAGCGTGCCGTGCCGGTAGAGCTCGACCAGCCTCGGGATGTCGCGCCGGATGTCGGCCGACCCGTACCAGCATCCCTTGATCGTGCGCTCCTGAAGGATCACCGTCATCATGGCCGGGAGGGTGAGCATCACCTCCATGCGCGGCAGCCCGACGAGTATCGCCTGGCCGCCCCGGCGCGTCATCTCAATGGTCTGGGCGATCGTCGGACCGAGACCAATCGCCTCAAACGCAACGTCCGCGCCGCGCTCACCGCTCATATCCCGAACGGCGGCCACCGGATCGACCTTGGATGCATTTACGGTGGCCGTCGCCCCCAGGTGGCGGGCCAGCTCGAGCTTGGGCTCGTTCACATCGATCGCCAGGATCGCGCCCGCGCCGGCGATCCGCGCTCCCTGAATCACATTGAGGCCTACGCCACCACAACCGACAACCGCGACCGTGTCGCCCGGCTCGATCTGCGCGGTATTGATGGCGGCGCCCACACCCGTCAAAACGCCGCACGACAGCAACGCGGCCTTGGTCAGATCGAGATCGGTCGGCACCTTGACCGCGGCGGTCGCGGCAACGATCGATTCCTCGGAGAACGTACCGCAGCCACACATCTGGTGAACCGGTCGACCCCGCCCACTCAGCCGCGGGGTGCCATCGAGCAGGCCGCCGGTGATGAGAACCGTGTCGGCGTCGGTACACAGCTGCGGTTGGCCCCGCAGACAGAAGTAGCAGTGACCGCACTGCGGGACCCACGACACGACGACGTGGTCACCCGGCGCGAGATCGCTCACCCCGTCGCCGACGCGCCGCACGACCCCTGCACCCTCATGGCCCAAGACCGCCGGCAACGGGATGGGAAGAGTGCCGTCCTGCATGGAGAGATCGGAATGACAGACGCCCGACGCGGCCATGCGGACGGCAACCTCGCCCGGCCCCGGAGCGCCGACCTCCAGGTCGTCCCAGAGCTCGAGTGGGCGGTCAAGGTCGGTCAGGACTGCGGCGGTGGCCATCAGTGGAAGCTCCCGCCCCGCTCCTCGCGCTCGGCCGCCTTGACGCCGTACCCGATCACGATGGCCGGAGCGAGCAGCAGTGATCCCACGCCGAGACAGGCAACGACGACAGCGACGTAGGGCGACGAAAAGCCGGCAAGCGCGCCGGCGACGAAGGCGACGATGGCGACAAGGAAAAGGGCGTAACCGATCCGCTTCCCAAGCGCGGCGAAGTGGGCGGCGCGGGCCCGGCGCGTCCGGACAGGGTCGGATTCCGGCGCCTCGGTCATGCGAGTCGCCACCCCCACGCCGGCAGGAGCGCAGCGATGCTGGCCTCGAGCCTGTCGAGTGAGAAGTCCTTCCGGGCGACGGCAAAGTTGGTGTCGAGGATGCCCGGGTCGGGGGCTTCGAGCCACTCCAACAGCGGCGCGGCGTCGTCGGCAGGAAACCAGTGGAAACCGTGGGCCCCGATCTCAGCCGCGACCGGGTAGTCACCGACGGCCAACGGCCGGCGGTGAATCGCCGACTCGACGGTCGCGTTGCCGAACCCCTCCCAGGTCGACGGCAACGTGACGGCGTCGGCAGCCGCGTACGCATCAACGATGCTCAACCCCAGAGGTAACCCCCGCACGCAGGGTGCCGATGTGGCCTCGAGCAACCGCTCGAGCTCGCTATCGAAGCCGTCCTCCGCCGGCCCCACCAGCCAGTACGTCGCGCCGATGGCCTCGGCCAATCGGAGCGCGCCGGCGACATTCTTGCGGGGGATCGCCCTGGTCGGGTGCACGAGCAGGATCTCGCCGTCGGCAACCGCCATTGCCGTGCGCGCTGCGAACCGGTCACCGCCCGCCGCGTTCACGTCGAAGCAGTTGTAGATCGTCGTTGCGGGAAGACCTCGGGCCGCCAACTGCCGGCGGCTCAGATCGTTGATCGTGACGTGGCACCAAGAGTCGTCGGTGGGCGGAAAGTCGGAAATGTCGCGATCCCGCGACCGCTGCCATGGGAGATCGTGATGATGCAGGATCGCAGCCCGACCGCTCAGCACCTTGGCCACGACGTCCGCGGCGGGCCGGTTGAGGGGCAGCGAGCACACATTCTCCACGACGACGAGGTCGGCAACTTCAAGTGCCGCCTCGACTTCGTCGACGCCCGGCGGCGACGAGTCGCCCATCGCCAGCCCGGGAACAATGGTGTCAGCGACCCCCTCGCCGGCAACTGTCACAACTCTCGAGCCAAGGCTCCGGAAGGCATCAGCCCACTTGGCCGCTTCGATGGAGACACCGTCAGGCCCGTTTAGCCGGAACGAGATGATGGCAACGGTCGCAGGTGACAAGCCTCCATCGTACGGCCGGCGGGCTCAGCGCCCGTGAGGTACTCGCTTAGTAGATCGCCCTATCCCGAGAGCCGTACATGCCGCGCCGACCATAGGAGCGGTGCCGGCCGTAGCTGACCAGGGCGACCACGGCGACCGCGCCGAGGATCGACATGATCCAACCAGGTGTATAGCCGGCGCCGAACAGCAGCTTCCCGACGAAGCCGCCAAGAAACGCGCCGGCGATGCCGGCAGCCATCGTGCCGAGCAAGCCCATCGGCGTAGGGCCGGGCACCAGCAGCCGCGCAATGGCTCCGACGATGAGGCCGAAGACGGCCAAGACGATCAGGAACACGAGGATTGATTCGTTTGGGCTCATGCTGTATTGGTTCCCACGTTCCGGCGCGCCAAACGTGGCCGACCGATCGCTGGTCCATTGGGTGAGGTTGGTTATTCGAAGCCTGGCGCCGCTTCAGCTGGCGCAGCACCGAAGCGTCGATGTCGACTTTCGGCCGCGCCATACATCTGACATCAACCGGCGCATCAGATGCCGGGTCGCCCGGTCAGACGTTGGCCGGCAGCAGCCTGGAAACGTTCTCGAAGAAGATGAACAGCACGAGCAAGAAGAAGGGCGTCGCGATGAAGTAGGCGGGCCATTTGCGCCACGACTGGCCGATCGCCCAAGCCGCCAACCAGATCAGGCCGGCCAACAGGCCCCACAGGAACGCCGGGCCGTCGTCGGTGCTCGTGCCCGAGAGCCCGGCCGTCTTCACGACCGGGACCGGCGCGGCAGGTGCGACCGTCGGCGGTGGTGTGGCAACCGGCCCGGTCAGCCGGGCGACGATGATGAGGCGTTGGGCGGCACTGAACTTCGGGTTGCAGGTCGTCAGGGTGAGGCGGTTGTCAGACGTGGGATCGAGGACAGAGACCTCGCTCGGGCTGACGATGTCGGTGTGATCGACCTCGTAACGAAACTTGCCTGCGGTCGTCGTGACGTTGATGGGGTCGCCGCGGTTCAGCTCGTCGAGGTCTCCAAAGGGTCCGCCGTAGGTCGTGCGATGACCCGCGATCGCAGCGTTGCCCGCTTGGCCGGGGAGCGGGGTGCCCGGGTAATGGCCGGGACCCTTCTTCAGGTCTTCGACGCCGACCCCTTCGACGACAGCCTTGCTGACCCCGATCTTCGGAATCTCGATGAGCGCCACCGCATCACCGGTTGCAGGAATAGTGGCAGGCGGACCGGGCGGCGCGTCGCTGCCAGGAATCGTCGTCGGCGGCGCGTGAAGTTGCTTCTCGAACTTGCTCTTGAGGGCCTTTTGATCACGAGCCTCGGCGATGCCGGTTCCCCAGAGCTCATAGGCGACGAAGAGGAAGATGAGGACGCCGACGGCGATGAGCGTCTTGCCGATTCCCCGTATCACCGTCCTCAGGTCCACAGTTCGACAGGGTAGGCGCGCTTGGACCCTTCTCCCTGGGCACCGGTAGCCTGGTAGCGGTCGCCATGACCCTCGTCGTCTGCTTTCGCTCCGCGGTGTCGCTCATCGGCCGGTTCCCCGCCCTAGCCGGCGTCGACTTGGATGTGGGAGCCGGTGAGGTGGTGCTCGTTCGCGGGCCGAACGGAGCGGGCAAGACCACCCTTCTACGAGCCTGCGCCGGCCTGGTACCAATCAGCGCCGGCGAAGCCCGTGTGCTCGATTGCGACCTTCGCCGCGACCGGCGATCGGTGCGCCGCCGGGTTGGCCTGCTCGGCCACGCCTCGTTCCTCTACGACGACCTGACCGTCGAGGAGAACCTTCGGTTCGCGGCCCGCGCCGCCGGTCGCACGGTCGACGACACCCGATCCGGCATGTCGCTGCTGGGGCTCGACGGCCGCCTCCGCGACGTCCAGGTCGGCCGGTTGTCAGCCGGTCAGCGCCGTCGGGTGGCAATCGCGGGTGTCGTCGTCCGTCGTCCCGAGCTGTGGCTGCTCGACGAACCCCACGCCGGGCTCGACGAGCGCACCCGTGATGTCATCGACACTCTCATCCGCGAGACAGCGGCTGCGGGATCGACCGTGCTGCTCGCCTCCCACGAGCTCGAGCGATCCAAGCCACTTGCCACCCGTGAGGTCGCGATGGGTGGCGGCCGGGCCGACGGGCAGATCGCTGATGTCGTCTCGCCCAGGCAGGGCTCGCGCGTCGTGGGGGTTGCGTGAGCGCGCTCGGCGACGCCGTCCTCGTGGCCGGCAAAGACCTCCGCATCGAACGCCGGTCGCGGGTCGCGACCAATCAGGTGTTGCCCTTCGCGATACTCGTCCTCATCCTCTTCGCCTTTGCCCTCGACCCCGACCGCGGGGTGCTCGGCCGAGTCGGGGCCGGGCTCTTTTGGGTAACGGTGCTCTTTTCGGCCCTGCTCGCGATTCAGCGCTCGTTCGCCCTCGAGGCCGACGACGACGCCCGTGACGCGTTGCGACTGTCGGGCCTCGACGGCGCGGGGATATTCCTCGGAAAGGCGGGTGCGATCGCCATCGAGCTCGCCCTCCTCGAGGTCGTCCTCGGGATCGGGGTCGCCGTGCTCTACAACCTCCCGATCCGGGGTGCCGCCCTTTTGACCGCCACCTGCTTGCTGACGACCGTCGGAATCGCGGCGGCGGGCACGGTGTACGGCGTCATCGCCGCCGGCCTTCGGGTGCGCGACACGCTGCTGCCGCTGTTGGCGCTTCCGGTTCTGGCACCGGTATTGCTGGCCGCCACCCGCGCCTCTGATGCCGCCCTGGCCGGAGTACCGTCCGACGGCTGGCCCTGGGTACGGCTCCTCGCCGTCTTCACAACCATCTACGTGGCTTTTGGCATTCTCGCCTTTGGCCCACTCCTGGAGGAGGCATGAACTCCCGCCGCGTCCGTATTCTCGGCTGCGCGACCGCGGTAGCCCTCGCTGCCACCGTCTGGCTCGCCCTCTTCGTCAGCCCGGCCGACGTGAACCAGAAAGACGCCGTCCGGCTCCTGTACCTGCACGTCCCCACGGCGTGGATCGCCATGTACGTGTCGTTCGGTGTCACCACCCTGGCCAGCGTCTTGTGGCTCTGGAGGAAGACCCGCTCACCGAAATGGGATCTCCTCGCGGGCGCTTCGGCCGAGATCGGAGTGCTTTTCCTCAGCCTGACCCTGATCATCGGATCGATCTGGGGCCGAACCACCTGGGGCGTGTGGTGGACCTGGGACGCCAGGCTGACGACGACCGCCGTGCTGCTGGTGCTCTACCTGGGCTATCTCGCCGTGCGCCGAGTGCCGGCTGAATCCGAGACGCGGTCGAGGCGGGCTGCCATCGTGGCCATCGCCGCCTTCATCGACGTTCCCATCGTGCATCAATCAGTGGAGTGGTGGCGAACGCTCCACCAGCCCGCGACCATCTTGGATGAAAAGCGGCTTCTCGATCCACGGATCCACGGTTCCATGGCGACGACGTTGTGGGTGGGTGTCTTGGCCTTCACCCTGTTGTACGCCTGGCTGTTGGTGAAGCGCTTCCAGCTCGCCCAGATGGAACAGCACATCGAGGACTCTCGACTCGACGATGCCATCGCCGAACGTGAGGCGGAAGCCGAAGAGGCCGGCCTGGCGGTGCGCACATGATTGCCATGACTCACGTCGGCTACCTGATCGCCGGGTACGCCATCACCTTCGGCGCGGTCGGTAGCTACGTGGCCTTGCTCGGTCTGCGCCGGCGCGCGCTGGCCCGAGACCTGAGCGACAAGCGCCCCTCCGGCTCCTCCACTTGACGTCCCCCAAGACCCGTTTCTGGGTCGCCGGAATCGCCATCATGCTCGCGCTCGGATTCCTCATCGTCCGAGGGCTCGGCGACGCAACGGTGTATTTCCGCACAGCCGACGAAGCCGTTGCCCAGCGAGCTTCTCTCGGCGATCGCCGGATCCGCATCGAGGGCGATGTTGTCGCCGGCAGCGTGCAGGAGGTGAGCGGCACGGTCGATTTCCGCATCACGAGCAAAGGTGTCGAGGTACCAGTCGTCCACCACGGCGACCCACCCGAACTGTTCAAGCCCGGGATTCCCGTCGTGCTCGAGGGCCGGTTCCAGGGCGAGCAGTTCTCCAGTGACCGCATCCTGGTGAAGCACTCGGAGACCTACGTCGCCGACCACCCCGAACGGGTGACGACCCCGCCACCAGCGACGTCCCTACCACCAGTGCAGCGGTGAGAGCGGCCCTCGGCACCGGCGCGGTCGCCTTCGGGCTCGCCGCCTCGGGTCTCGGGATCCTCACGATCCTCATCGGTTTGCGCCGCCATGATCCCCGGCTCCTGCGCGCCGGCCAGCGCTACGCATGGGCGATCCTCGCCGCCGCCATGATCGCGGCCTTCGCCATGGAATGGGCCCTGCTCAGCCACGACTTTTCAATTCAGTATGTGGCCAAGAACGGCAGCCGCGAGACGCCCCTCCTCTACACGATCACCGGCATGTGGTCGGCGCTCGAAGGTTCCATCTTGCTGTGGGCCCTCATTCTCGCCGGCTACATCGCGGTAATGACGCGCCGCTTCCGCAACCGGGTTACTGACCCGATGGTGGCTTGGGCCACGGTCACCACCTTTGCCGTTTCCGCCTTCTTCTTCGGGTTGATGACCGGCCCTGCGAACCCTTTCCGGCTTGTGGCCGGAGCGATCCCCGCCGACGGCCCGGGCCCCAACCCGCTACTGCAGAACCACCCCCTTGTCGCGTTCCACCCGCCGATCCTGTACCTCGGCTTCGTCGGCTTCACCATCCCGTTCGCGTTCGCCATCGCCGCGCTTATAACCGGCCGGCTCGGCGAGGGCTGGCTGGTCGAGACCCGAGGCTGGACGCTCTTTGCCTGGGGCTTCCTCACGGTCGGCATCGTTCTCGGCGCGTGGTGGTCCTACGAGGTGCTGGGGTGGGGCGGGTACTGGGCCTGGGACCCGGTCGAGAACGCGTCGTTCATCCCGTGGCTCACGGCAACGGCCTACATCCATTCCGTCATGGTGCAGGAGCGGCGCGGGATGCTGCGCGTCTGGAACCTCTCGTTGCTGCTGGCGACGTTTTCGCTCACCATCCTGGGGACGTTCCTCACTCGATCAGGCGTCCTCGACTCGGTGCACGCGTTTACGGAGTCGACGATCGGTCCCGCCATCCTCGCCTTCTTCGCGCTCACCGTCGCCGTCTCCGTCGGGCTCATCGCGTGGCGGGGTGACGAGCTGCGCTCCCCCGGCTCGATTGACTCTCCCGTCTCGCGGGAGGGCGCGTTCCTCGCCAACAACGTCGCGTTCGCCGCCTTCGCGTTCGTCGTGCTGCTCGGCACGGTGTTCCCGCTCATCGCCGAAGCGACGTCAGGTGATCGCCTTTCCATCGGCGCGCCGTACTTCAACCGGATGACGATGCCCGTGGGTTTCACCCTCTTGTTCCTCATGGCCGTCGCGCCGGCGCTCCCTTGGAGAAAGGCGTCCGGCGAGCTGCTGCACAAACGCCTTTTGTGGCCGGCGTGGGCGGCGACGATCACCGTTGTCATCTGCGTGGTCGCCGGCTATCGCGGGCTGGCGCCGCTTCTCGCGTTTGCACTCGGCGCATTCGCTGCAGGGGGAGCGCTGCGCCAACTGGTTCGCTCAGCGCGCGCCGCGCAACGACTAGGGGGCGGCGCGTGGCGCGGGCTGCTCGGGCGCGCCAACGGCGGAATGGTCGTGCACATCGGCGTTGTCGTGATCGCAGTGGCTTTCGCCGCCAGCCATGCCTACGGGCATCGGCGCGAGTTCCGGCTGGAGCCCGGACGCTCGGCGCACCTCGCGGGTCATACCGTCACCTTTCTCGGCACGTCAACGGCGCGCCACGCCAACAAGACCACTGTCAAGGCTCGGGTTCGCATCGACGGCGGGCAGGTCTACGAACCGTCCCTCAACCAGTTCCCGTTCGCAACCCAGGCCATCGGCTCACCCTCGGTGAAGTCCCGGTTCTTCGACGACGTCTACCTGACCCTCGTGGCCTCCCCTGAGCCGGGTCAAACCGCTGCCGTCATAGGGGTGAACATCCAGCCTCTTGTCGCCTGGCTTTGGATCGGTGGCGGCATCATGGGCTTCGGCACCTTCCTCGCCGCGTGGCCCAGCGGACGCCGGCGACCGGTGCCCACCCCTGCCCGAGAACCGGCGCGCTCGCCGGAGCCCGTGGGTGCTGTCGGGCCATGAAGGCCACCAGGCTGGTCCCGTGGGCATTCATGGCCGTCGTGCTGGCAATATCACTCGGCGTGGCTGCCCGCGGTCAGTCTGGGCCACTGACCGATGCTCAGCGGGTCAATCACCTGACGGCGGAGATCCGCTGCCCGACGTGTCGGGGGCTCTCGGCGGCCGTGTCGGACGCGCCGCCGGCCAAGGCCATCCGCGATGAGGTGCTCCGGCGCGTCCAGGGCGGCCAGACCGACAGCGAGATCCTCGGCTACGTCGTCAGCCGCTATGGCAAGGACATCCTTCTCAAGCCTGAGGCCAATGGAATCGCAGGCCTGGTGTGGGCCCTGCCAGTTGTCGCCGTTGTGTGCGCCGTTGGGGGGCTGGCTCTGGTGTTTCGTCGGTGGCGACCGTCGGGTGCCGGTGCGGCGTCCGAAGACGACGAGGCTCTTGTCGAGAAGGCACTCCAGCCATGACGGCGATCGACGGAGGGGCAACCCAGGAGGATCGCCAAGGCCTGGAAGAACAGCGACAGTTCCTTCTCGACTCCCTGCGAGACCTTGAGCAGGAGCGGGAGGCAGGAGAGATCACCGAGAAGGACTACGACACGCTCCGCGCCGACTACACGGGCCGCGCCGCCGCCGTCCTCCGGGCCCTGGAGTCCGTCGATGCCAAGCCCGAGCCCGATGCCGAGCCCGATGCCGAGCCCGAGCCCGATGCCGACCCGGACGCTGCTCCGGTCGACGACGACGACGCTGAGCCACCGGCACCGAGGCGCCGTCGCCGCCGGCGCACGGTCGTCACCGTGACAGTCATCCTTCTCATCGCCCTTGCCGCCGGCCTCGGTGTGGCCGTTTTCTCCGGCGAGCGGGTGTCAGGCCCGAGCCTCACCGATGGCACCCCAGCCGAGCGGCTGGTCCGCGCCCACCAACGTGACAGTGCCGGTAACGCGTCTGATGCCATCAAGCTCTACGACTCCGTACTCAAGTCGGAACCGACGAACGTGGAAGCCCTCACCTATAAGGGTTGGCTGCTTGCCCGCGCCGGGCTCGGCGACCTGGCGATCGCTTCGCTCGATCAGGCGATCGCGATCAATCCCAAGTACCCGGATCCGCATTTCTTCCGGGGCGTCGTGATCTACCGCGATAGAGGTGATCCTGGCGCCGCGATTCCCGAGTTCGAGACCTTCCTGGCCAACAATCCCCCGCCCGACTCGGTGGATGCAGTGAAATCCGTGCTCGACCAAGCCCGCCAAGACCTGGCCCAGAAGAACAATCCGTCGACGACGACCACGCCCGCCCCCCCACCTCCCACGCCCGCCCCCCCACCTCCCCCCGGCTAGGATCACCGCCTGTGGATGCCCCCGACCCACCCGTTTCCGCCGTTGTCC